>DATEZX010000066.1:0-3166 GCA_035255225.1 Candidatus Limnocylindrales bacterium | reverse complement strand
CTGACCAGCAGCGCGTCGGCCGATCGGCCGTCCGCCGGGTACGACACGACGCCCACGGACACGGTGGGCGCCGGATCGATGCCGGGGATGCCCTGCTCGGCGACCGTCAGCCGGATCTTCTCGGCGAGGACCCAGCCGCCGGTCGGGTCGGTCTCGGGCAGGAGCGCGACGAACTCGTCGCCGCCGTAGCGGGCGGCCACGTCGATCTTGCGCACGCCACTCTTGACGATGTCCGCGACGCCGCGCAGGACCTGGTCGCCGGCGAGGTGGCCGTAGCGGTCGTTGACGGCCTTGAGGTCGTCGAGGTCGAGCATGACCAGGCAGAACGCCCGGCCGGACCGATCGCCGCGGGCGATCTCGCGCTCGAGCGACGAGAAGAAGAACGTCCGGTTGTAGAGGCCGGTCATCGCGTCGATGGTGGACATGCGGATGGCGGCGTCGCGCGCCCGGCGCTGCTCGCGCCCGATCGACGCGCCGATGTACGCCAGCAGGTACAGGCCCGTGAGGTTCACCGCCATCTGGACAAGGGGCGCGGTGTCGGGCGTCTGGTCGACCGCCATGCCCGCGCCGAGGTACGCCGCCGTGGCGAGGATGGCCAGGACGAGCGCGATCCGCGGGGCGACGAGGAGCGCGCCGGCGCCGACGATGAGCGGGAAGATGAACGTGAACGGGCTCTCGAAGCCGCCGGTCTGCCAGACGAGGACGCCGGCGAAGCCGAGGGCCAGCAGCCCCTGGAGCGGCCCGCGGATGTTGCGCAGCGGCGTCCGTGGGAGGACGTCCTGGAGGATGAGCAGGACCTCGCCGGTGACGGCGATGAGGATCACGATGCCGGCGAGCGTCTCGTTCCAGAGCCCGCTCGCGGCCGCGAACACGGCCACGGCCATGAGGAACGCCCAGCTGACGATCCGGATGATCCGATCCTCGAGGGACGGGTCCGTGGCAACCTGCGGCGCCTCGACGGCGGCCTCCGGCGGCGCCTCGTCCCCGCCTCCGCCGCGAACGACCATCTCCCTGGCGATGAGCTTGGGGTCCAGCGCGCCCTCCGTCTTTCCTTCGGCTTCCTTCTCCGGCCCGGCCATCCGCCGTCGAACCCACACGAACGTCGGTGCGATGAGCAGCGTGACCGCGGTCACCGCGAGGATCGCGATCGCCGCGAACACGAGCTCGGAGATGGTGGGCATCAACGGGTCCCGAACTGGTAGGTCTGCTTCACGAGTCGCAGGTACGAGAACGTCTCGGTGTCGCGCACGCCGTCGACCCGCTGCAAGCGGTCCGCGAGGAAGTGCAGGAGCGCCTCGTTGTCCTCGGCCACGGCCTCGATCAGGACATCGAAGCGTCCCGTCGTGACGACCACGTAGTCGACCTCGGCCATGCTCGCCAGGGCCTCGGCGACATCGAGCAGCCTGCCCGGCTCACAGCGGATCCCGATCAGGGCCTGCTGGAAGCCGAGCGCTTCCGGGTCGGCCACGCCGACGATCTGCAGGATGCCACGATCCACGAGCCGGTTGGTGCGCGCCCGCACCGCTGCTTCGGAGACGCCGAGGTCGGCGGCGATCTGGGTGAACGGCCGGCGGCCGTCCTGCTGGAGGTGCTCGATCACCCGCTTGTCCAGCGGGGAGAGCTCATCGAGGTGGCGATTCCGTCGTCCGCCCTCCGCCGGATTCGACTCTCGCAATCCCGACCCCTCCTTGTCGCGATCCTAGCGGATCAGCTGCCGATTGGACGCGGCATTCGCGCCCCGGCACTCCGGGGAGCCTGGGCTCCGTCACCGGTCGCGGTGCACCGGGCCTAGCCCCGACCGAGCTCCTCCAGCACCGGCGCCAGCGCCTCGATCGACTCGATCGTGATCGGGTCGACGACGAGCTGGACCTCCGCCAGCCCGAGCGCCGCGTACTGGCGCAGGCCGGCGGCGATCTCGGCGGTCGAGCCCTCGAGCGCCGGCGGCCCGGCACCTTCGGGGTCGTACTTCGTGAGGCGCCCGGTCCCGCCAGCGAGGCCGACGAGCACGGCGCTGGTCTTCTCGAGCGTTGCCGGATCGCGCCCGACGGCCCGGCAGGCGTCGTCGACGTCCTTGAGAATCGGCACGAGGCCCGCTGGCGAGTTCTCGGACTGCCGGTACCAGACGTTCCACTGCTCGACGAACGGGAGCGTGATCTCGAGCATCCGCGGCCCGATACTGCCGACCATCAGCGGTGGCCCGCCGGGCCGCGCCGGAGGCGGCAGGAGCTCGCAGTCGCGGGCCTGGAAGAACCGCCCGTCGAAGTCGATACGGCCCTCCGCCAGGAGCGTCCGGATGATCGTGAACGCCTCCTCGAACCTCGAGACCCGGTGGTCGAACGGGAAGCCGAAGGCCCGAAACTCCACGTCGTTCCAGCCCGCGCCGAGGCCGAGGATCAGCCGGCCGCCGCTGATCTCGTCGACGGTCGCCGCCATCTTGGCGAGCATCGCCGGCGCGTGGAACGCGGTGGCGGCGACGAGCGGCCCGAGCCTGATCCGGGAGGTCGCCTGCGCGATCGCGGCCAGCGACGTCCACACCTCCCACGGACCGCGGGAGGTGCCGTCCGCATAGCGGTACAGGAGGTGGTCGCCGAGCCAGATCGTGTCGAAGCCGACGTCCTCGGCGGCCTTCGCCATCGCGATGTACTCCGGCCAGCGGACGACGCGCTCGACCTCGGGCAGCTGGATGCCGATTCGCATGCCGGTAGCCTAGCCAGCCGACCGGGCCGGCGCGCGCCGAGGCTGGTTCGTCAGCGCTGCGGTTCCTCGGGCGTCGGCGCGGTGAGCCGCCGGTACTCCGCGCGCAGGCGCATCACCTCGCTTCGGGCGGCGCGCTCCTCCGACGAGCCGGCGACCGCAGCGGCGAGCCGCCGCTCCGCCGCCCGCCAGTCCGCGAGCACCGACACGGCGTCACGCCGCGGAGGCGTGTCGCGGATCGCCTGGTCGACCGCGACGTCATTGTGCTTTGCCTCGTAATGGACCTCCTCGGCCAGCTCGACCTGCTGACCGCCCGCGTACAGCAGCGCGCGAGCGAGGTCCTCGATCTCGCGGGCGAGCCGGACGAACTCGGGCGTGTCGGGCGGCAGCTCGCGCTTGCGGGTCTCGAGCTCGCTGAGCCGGTCGAGTCGCTGCATGAACACGTCCGAGGCACGCCGGAGCTCGGCAGCAT
>DATEZX010000065.1:0-2582 GCA_035255225.1 Candidatus Limnocylindrales bacterium | reverse complement strand
GATGTCACGGGTGTCCACTCGAAGGCCGATGCCCTCGGGCGCACAGACCTTGATGCCGCCCGCGTTGACTTGGAACGACCCGGTCAGGTCACTGTCGCCGGGCACCCGGATCGACAGGACGCCGAGGTTCACCTCGGCCGAGAGCTGGTCGAGCGTCGCCGTGGAGGCGTCGATGTCGACCTCGGCCGCGTTCGCGACCAGGTCCAGTCGACCGATCGTGGCACCAGGCAGCGAGATCTGTCCCTTGCCGGCGTTGATGGCCAGTCCGAGGCCGGAGATCTGGCTCGTCGGCAGCCTCAGGTTCCAGTCGTTCCGCCCGCCCGTGAGGACGTCCGGCCAGGCGTGGCCAGCGGTCGACTCGACGCTCAGCGCCGTGTCGGCGACCGTGACCCTGGGGGCGAGGCCCCCACTGTTGGACGCGTCGAACTGCCAGGTGGACCCTGGGGCGGTATCGACGGTGAGCGTGCCGCAGCTGACGTCGAGGGATACCTTCGCCGGGCCGCTGAACGCGCCGGCACGGGCCGCGACGACCTGTGGCCCGCCGTGGATGCCGCAGTCGCCGGAGACGCGTGGCGCGACGGCGAACGCGCCGCCGAGCACGAGACCGGGGACCGCGGCCGCCAGCAGCCCGCCGGCCAGGCTCACGGGCGTGCGGCGAACGACGAGGCCCGCGCCGATGGCCAGCACGGCCAGCGGCCAGAACCGCAGCGCCTCGCTGACGGTCGAGGTTGCGAGCACGCCCTGGTCGACGATGACGAGGACGCCACCGATCGCAACCAGGAAGATGCCCGCGTAGAGCAGAGCGCGATTGATCCGCATCGGGATCCCGTTTCCTCCCGCGCCACGATCTCATGTGGGTCGTGACGCCGTTTGCCCGAATGCGTCCGGTCCATCCGGTCGGTCCATTCGTGCGTGCCACAACGGTCGCGCGTCGCCCTCAGCCGGACCAGCCGGGCACCGGGCGAATCGGAGTGGGGGCTAGCCCTACCAGAACACGCCGGCCCGCTCGCCGACGGGCATGGCGTAGCCTGACGACGCGTCCGAGTCGGGGAGTTCGAGGCGAGGGTCGGCGATGAAGACCTCTGGCTGGCGCGCGGGTGACACCGTCGCGCTCGTGGCACCGCTTGCGGTGGGATTGCTGGGCAGCCTGCCGACGGCGCGGGCCATTCCGTCCTGGTACCGGACGCTGAACAAGCCGCGCTGGAATCCCCCGGATGCCGTCTTCGCTCCCGTCTGGACGACGCTGTACGGGTTGATGGGGATCGCCCTCGTCCTGGTCCGCCGGCGTGGTGGCGAGGTGGGGGAGGCGGAGCGGGTCTTCGGAGTCCAGCTGGCTCTCAACCTGGCCTGGAGCCTCGTCTTCTTCGGCAGGCGAGATCCCCGCGCCGCGCTCGCCGTGATGGGGCTGCTCTGGCTCGCGATCGTCGCCACGATCGCCGAGTTCTGGCGCCTCCGGCCCGCCGCGTCGCTGCTCCTCGCGCCCTATCTCGCGTGGGTGAGCTTCGCCGCTCTCCTCAACGCGGAGATCGCGCGCCGTAACCCTACGGGCGGCTGATCGCGTCGCTCGTGGTGCGCGGCACCCGGGTCGCCGCGAGGATCGCTCCTGCGGTGACCATCGACAGGGCCGCCGCGCCGAGCAGGCCGGCTGCCAGCCCGATCGACTCTGACATCAGGCCCATGAGCGGCGGATAGACGATGCCGCCCAGGACGGCGGAGGCCGTCAGCGTGCCGGCAACGGCCGCCACGCGGGCCGGATAGAGCTCGCCGCCGATCGCGACGATCAGCGGGAACACCGGTCCGGACCCGATCCCCGCGATGGCGATCGCGGCGATCGAGACCGCTGGCGAGGGACTCACGACGGCCACGATCACGCCGATGCCGGCGAGGCAGCTCGCCGCGGCGGCGATGGCATCGTGCGAGAAGCGATCAGACCACTTCG
Source organism: Candidatus Limnocylindrales bacterium (assembly GCA_035255225.1). GTDB lineage: Bacteria > Chloroflexota > Limnocylindria > Limnocylindrales > CSP1-4 > UBA5189. The sequence goes on along the minus strand of DATEZX010000065.1, from coordinate 643 downwards.
CGGCGGCGAGGCGACCGACGGCAAGGCCCGCCCAGAAGCCCGACAGCGCCAGGGTCGCCGTCTCGAGCGGCAGCTCGTGGAGGAACCGGACGGTCCAGCTCGACACCCCGATCTCGCTGGCGACGTAGCAGGCGATCGCGAACGTCAGGAACAGGAGCGGCCGCGGCAGGCGGCCCAGGCGCGCCGGCGACGGGGGAGGGGAGTCACGATTGGACGGCTCCTCCCGGCTGCGACGTTCCTCGCGGCCCGACGGCATCGAGACCAGCGCCAGGGCGCCCGCCACCGCGAGCGCGGGAACGCCCGTCGCGAGCATGACCAGCTGCCACGCCGCCCCGCCGGCGACGAGTCGTCCGACCACGAACGGCGCCGCGAGCGCGCCGAGCGAGAAGAACAGGTGCAGGAGGTTGAGCGCCCTGCCGCGGCCGGTGCCGACGATCGCGAGGATGAGCCCGTTCAGCCCGCCGTCGATCGCTCCCGCGCCGGCTCCCATCGGGATGGCCGCTGCGAGGAACACCTCCCACGAGCTGGCCCGGCCGGCGATCGCGAGCCCGATCGCGAGGGTGGCCGCCGCGAGGCCGAGGGGCGCCCGTCGCCCAAATCGCTCGGTCAGGAGTCCGCCGGCGAGCGAGGCGCTGGCATAGGT
>DATEZX010000064.1:0-3767 GCA_035255225.1 Candidatus Limnocylindrales bacterium | reverse complement strand
GCCGGCTCGCCGCGGCCGAGCGTCGAGTACACGCGCGCGCATTGCCATTCGCCGCGGCCGAGGTTGGCGGCCGTGCCGCCCTCGGCCCGACCCCAGTGCCACCGTGAGGCGTGGGCGGCATGGATCATCTCGTCGGTCTCGGCCGGCGTCCGGTCCGGCTTCTCGATGAGGGTCCAGGTGTGGTTGAAGAGGTCGACGCCGAGACGCCGATGGGCCGCGGCGTCGAGGTCGCCCGGGTTGGAGGCCTGCTGGTCGGGCACGAGTCGGTCCTTTCCGCTGCTCAGCTGGCTGAGGTGGTGCAGCACGAGGTGGAGGCGGTTGGTCCGCGCCGCGAGCCGCGATCGGTGGCTCGACAGGAGGAGGCGCTGCGCGGCCGGGTCGTCGGCCGCGAGGACGGCGCGAATGTCCTCGATCGGCAGCTCGAGGTCGCGCAGGCGTCGGATCGTCAGCGCGGTCTCGACCTGCTCGCGGCGATAGCGGCGGTAGCCCGTGAACGGATCGACGTCAGCCGGCCGGAGCAGGTCCAGCTCGTCGTAGTGCCGGAGCGCGCCGATCGACAGACCCGCCAGGCGGGCGAACCGCCCGATCGGGAGCAGATCCTCGGTCGGGCGCTCGCCGCGGTCAGCTGCCATGCGCCCATCGTGGACCCTCGGGTTGGTCGAGAGTCAAGCGCCTGGTCCGCTCGCATCGAGGAGAGCCAGCGTCGCCCCGTCCTCGAGACCGTCGAAATAGCGCCGCAGGACGGCTCGAAAGACCGGCTCATCTGGTGCGACGCGAGCGAAGAGCGTCATCGAGGACCGCAGCTTCATGGCGTCGATCCCGCCGAAGACGTCCTCGGCGGACCGCTGGGGCGGTGCGGCGAGCGCCGCCGCGGCCGCCGCCCGGAGGCGCTCGCCGAGCACGGCGTGGCCCAGGTATGCCCGCGCCTCGTCGAGCGACGCCAGGCCGTAGAAGCGCGAGACCTCGCTCCGCCCGAGGTCGCGCAGCTGCGGGTACACGAACCACATCCAGTGGCTGGTCTTGCGGCCGGACCGGACCTCGGCGAGCGCCTGGTCGTGGACGCCGGCCTGGGCGACGACGAACCGCTCGAGGTCCCAGGATGGCGGCGTCTCGCCCGATCCGTCAGGCGTTGGCGAGCTCCCGGTCGATCGCCCGGAGGATGAACCGGGCGGCCTCCGCGGACTTGCCACCGAGGCGCTGACCCTGGTCCTGCTCGAGGGCGACCATGAGGTCGCCGAGCATCCGGTCCAGGAGCGGCGTGCGGACGAGCGCGCCCGAGGCGAACGCCGCCTCGAGCCCGGCCACGGCGGCCCGGGCGTTCTCGACCGCGTGGCCCTTGGCGTCCATCTGCTCCCGAAAGGCCGCCCGGGCCGCATCCGACGCGGGACCGGTGCTGGGCATCAGCGGGTCGAGGTCTCGACGGGCTCCGGGATCTCGGTCCCCACCGGCTCGACGACGCGTCGGCGAGGGGCTCGCCCGTCGCGGCCCGGGCGGTCGCCGAGGGAGTGGTCCGGCGAGCCGGCGCGCGATCGCCACTCCGAGGCGAGGATGCTCATCGACAGCTCGTCCCACCACCGGCCGTCGCGCCAGATCGCCTCGCGGGCTCGTCCCTCGACGACGAACCCGCAGCGACGGTACGCGCGGATCGCCCGCTCGTTGAACTCGAAGACGCTCAGCGCGACGCGGTGCAGGCCGAGGGCGCGGAACGCGTGGTCCACCATGAGCGCGGTCGCCTCGGTGCCGTGGCCGTGACCCCAGGCGTCCTTCTCGCCGATCGTGATGTGGTACATCGCCGAGCCGTTGTCGCCGTCGAGCTGGCTGAACGCGCAGCTGCCGATGAGCCGGTCGGTCGCCCGGACGTGGATCGCCATGGCCAGCGAATCCTTGCCCAGTGCCCGGGATTGGAAGAAGCGGTCGATCTCCTCGAGCCGCATCGGGCCGTCCTGGTAGCGCGCCAGGCGAGCCACCTCGGGGTCGCCGTACCAGCGGCGGAAGGCCGCCAGGTTGCCCGGCTCGTGCCGACGGAGAACCACGTGCCGGCCCTCGATCTCCACGGGGAACCACGTGCCGGCGGCCACGAGGGCACGGTATACCACCGGCCGATACCATCGCTCGAATGCGGGGCTGGAGCGAGCTCGCGGAGCGCGTCGCCGCCACGACCCGGACGTCCGAGAAGACAGCCCTCCTCGCCGACTACCTCCGCGGCCTCGACGCCGAGGAGCTGCCGATCGCGGTCGTGTTCCTCACCGGGCGGCCCTTCCCGGAGGCCGACCAACGAGCCGCCGGCATCGGCTGGGCCACGATCGCGGCGGCCGTCGCGGCCGTCACCGGGAGCGCCGACCGAGCCGCCCTGGCGGAGGCCTACGACCGCCACTCGGACCTGGCCGCGGCGGTCGAGGACGTCCTCACCGGGATCGGCCACGCGCCGGACACCGCCGCGTCTCCCTCGCTCGTCGAGGTGGCGTCGACGTTCGCGGCGATCGAGAGCGCCTCCGGCCCGGCCCGCAAGGCGACGCTCCTCGCCGACCTCCTGGCCCGCTGCGACCCGCGAACCGCGCGAGGCGTCATCCGGGTCATCTCCGGCGAGCTGCGAATCGGCCTCCGCGAGGGTCTCGTGGAGGCGGCGATCGCCAGGGCCTTCGAGCGTGACCTCGACGACGTCAAGCGGGCCGGGATGCTGACCGGCGACATCGGCCGGACTGCCGCGCTCGCCCAGGCAGGCCAGCTCGGGACGGCCGAGCTGGCGCTGTTCCATCCGCTCAAGTTCATGCTGGCCTCGCCGGCCGAGGACGCGACCGAGATCCTGACCCGTCTCGGCCCCGAGGTCTGGGTCGAGGACAAGTACGACGGCATCCGCTGCCAGCTCCACCGCGGCGACCGCGAGGTCCGGCTGTACTCGCGCGACCTGCACGACATCTCGGGCCAGTTCCCGGAGGTCGTCGCCGGCGCACGCGATCTCGGCTGGGACGGGATCCTCGATGGCGAGCTGCTGGCGTGGCGCGACGGGACGGTCCTGCCCTTCATCGCCCTCCAGGCGCGGCTCGGACGCAAGGACCCGCCACCGGCCCTCCTCGCCGAGGTGCCGGTCATCTACGTCGCCTTCGACGTCCTCGGTCTCCGCGGCCACGACCGCGCGGACGCGGACGGACGCGATGCCGGCGGCGAGGACGGCGCCGTCGCCCCGATGCTCGAGTCGCCGCTGTCCGACCGGCGCCTGGCGCTCGAGCACCTCGACCTGCCGCGCGCCACCGACGGCGGGGCGTTCGCCCTCTCGCACCTGACGACGGCCGACTCGACGGCGGCCCTGGAGGCCGCGTTCGCGGAGGCCCGCGCCCGGCGCAACGAGGGCCTCATGGTCAAGGATCCGACGAGCCGCTATTCGCCGGGCCGGCGCGGCTACGGCTGGCTGAAGATGAAGAAGGCCCTCGCCACCATCGACTGCGTCGTCATCGGCGTCGAGGTCGGCCACGGCAAGCGCCACGGCGTGCTGTCCGACTACACCTTCGCGGTGCGGGACGAGGCGTCCGGCGAGCTCGTGACGATCGGCAAGGCGTACAGCGGCCTGACCGACGGCGAGATCGCCGAGATGACGCGCTGGTTCGAGGCCCACACGCTGCGCCGTCTCGGCCGCTACCGCGTCGTCGAGCCGACCGTCGTCGTCGAGGTCGCCTTCGACGTCATCATGCGCTCGACGCGCCACCGCTCGGGCTTCGCCCTGCGATTCCCGCGCATCGCCCGCTTGCGACCCGACAAGGACCCGGCCGCGA
>DATEZX010000063.1:0-8973 GCA_035255225.1 Candidatus Limnocylindrales bacterium | reverse complement strand
GCCGTCGCGGTGGATCCGCTCGACCCGGCCGCTGTCGTCGCTGCCGCACGCGGCTGCCTCGCCGAGCTGGTCGTCGTCGGGCCCGAGGCCCCCCTGGCCGTCGGCGTCGTCGACGCGCTCGAGGCGGCCGGCATCCCGGCGTTCGGCCCGACCCGAGCCGCGGCCCGCCTCGAGACATCCAAGGCGTTCTGCCACGAGATCGCCGCCGCCGCCGGTGTCCGCATGGCACGCGCTGCGACGTTCGCGGGCGATGAGGTCGAGGAGGCGCGAGCCTGGATCCGGCGGCTGGCCGCCGACGGGGCCGGGATCGTGCTCAAGGCCGATGGCCTCGCCGCCGGGAAGGGCGTCGTCGTCACGGACTCCGAGGCTCAGGCCCTCGCGCTCGCGCCGAGCTTCCTGGCCGGCCGGCCGACCGGAGCCCCCGCCCTCGTCGTCGAGGAGCGACTGGCCGGCCGCGAGGCGAGCGTCATCGCGATCTGCGACGGCGAGCGGGCGATCGCCCTGCCGGCCGCGCGCGACCACAAGCGGCTGTGCGACGGCGACGCCGGGCCGAACACCGGCGGGATGGGCGCCTACTCGCCGCTCCCGGACCTCGGCGAGGCCGACGTCGAGCAAGTGCTCGACGCCGTCCATCGGCCGATCCTGGCGGAGATGGCCCGCCGTGGGTCGCCATTCCGGGGATTCCTCTACGCGGGCCTGATGCTGACGGCCGACGGGCCGGCCCTGCTCGAGTGCAATGCCCGGCTCGGCGATCCGGAGGCGCAGGTGATGCTGCCTCGCCTGGCGACCGCGCTCGGGCCGCTCCTCCTCGCGGCGGCCCGTGGCTCCCTGCCGGCCGAGCTCCCGGTCCTCGTGCCGACCCTGCCGAGCGCCGCCGTGGCGGTCGTGCTCGCCGCGAAGGGCTACCCCGGCGACCCGCGCCGCGGCGATCCCATCGTCGGGCTCGACGGCGCGGCCGACGGCGGCGCGCTCGTGTTCCATGCCGGCACGGTGGCGCGACCCGACGGCGGCTACGGCACGAACGGCGGCCGCGTCATGACGGTCGTGGGCCGCGGGGCGACGCTGGCCGAGGCGCGAGCCGCGGCCGAGCGGGGGGCGGACGCGATCTCGTGGGACGGCCTCCAGCGCCGGCACGACATCGGGCTCGACGTGCCCGAGCCGGCACTCGCCGGCGCCGGACGTGGCGCCGCCGGAGGCGGCCGATGATCCGCCGCTACACGCTGCCCGAGATGGGCGCGCTGTGGACCGAGGAGGCGCGATTCGACCGGATGCTGCGCGTCGAGCTGGCGGCGGCGCGGGCCCAGGCCCGCCGTGGCCAGGTGCCGGCCGAGGCCCTCGCCGCGATCGAGGAGCGAGCCCGGGTGGACCCGCCGCGGATCGCGGAGATCGAGGCGACGACGGACCACGACGTCATCGCCTTCGTCAGCCAGGTCGCCGAGTCGGTCGGGCCGGAGGGCCGCTACCTTCACCTCGGGCTGACCTCGTCGGACGTCGTCGACACCGCCCTCGCCCTGCAGCTCCACGCGGCCGGCGAGCTGCTCCTGCGCGACTGCGAACAGCTGATCACGGTGCTGGTCAGCCGGGCGCGTGAGCACGCGACGACCGTCATGATGGGCCGCACCCATTCGGTCCACGCGGAGCCGACGACCTTCGGGCTCAAGCTCGCGGGCTGGGCGTTCGAGGTCGATCGGGGCCGCCGCCGCCTGGCCGCCGCGGTCGATGAGATCGCGACCGGCAAGCTCTCGGGACCCGTCGGGACCTACAGCCACCTCGGGCCGGACATCGAGGCAGACGTGCTCGCCGAACTCGGCCTCGCGGCCGACCCGGTGAGCACCCAGATCGTGCAACGCGACCGGCACGCGGCCTACCTGGCGGCGATCGCGATCATGGGCGGCACGCTCGAGCGGCTGGCGACCGAGGTCCGGAACCTCCAGCACACCGAGATCGGCGAGGTCATGGAGCCGTTCAAGGCGGGCCAGAAGGGCTCCTCGGCGATGCCCCACAAGCGCAACCCGATCCTCTCCGAGCGGATCGCCGGCCTGGCCCGCGTCCTGCGCGGCTACGCCCACACCGGCATGGAGAACCAGCCCCTCTGGCACGAGCGCGACATCAGCCACTCATCGGCCGAGCGGATCGTCCTGCCGGACGCCTCGATCCTCCTCGACTACCTGCTCCAGAAGGCGGCGTGGCTCGTCGAGGGCCTCGTCGTCCGCGAGGACCGGATGCGCGAGAACATCGAGCGCGGCCTCGGCCTCCACGCCTCCTCGCGGGTCCTGGTGGCGCTGGTCGAGCACGGCGGCCTCTCCCGGGAGGACGCTTACGCCATCGTCCAGGCCGCCTCGATGCGGGCCCAGGACGAGCGCCGGCCGCTTCGCGAGCTCCTCGCCGTCGACGCGGTGGTCGCCCGGCGGCTCAGCCTCGCCGAGCTCGACGCCTGCTTCGACGACGCCCGCCACCTCGGCCACGTCGCCGAGGTCATCGCCCGCCTGGACGCCCTGGTCGAGGCTCCGACCCCCGGGCGGTCCACCCGGGCGGCCGTGCCGGCCCGATGACGAATTCGATGTACCTGCGCTCAGGCAAGGTCCGCGACCTGTATGGCGTCGACGCCGAGCGCCTGCTCCTCGTCGCGTCGGACCGCCTGTCGGCCTTCGACGTGGTCCTGCCCACGCTGATCCCCGACAAGGGTCGCGTCCTGACCGGCCTGTCGCGGCACTGGTTCGGCGTGACTCGCGACATCGTCCCGAACCACCTCCTGGGCTGGGACCCGGCCGACGTCCCCGACGGGGTCGTGCCGCCGGACGTGCGGGCCGACCTGCGGGGCCGGATGCTGCTGTGCCGGCGGGCCGAGGTGCTCCCGATCGAGGTCGTCGTCCGGGGCTACCTCTCGGGGTCGGGCTGGAAGGAGTACCGCGCCGCGGGATCGATCTGCGGCGTCGCCCTGCCGGAGGGCCTTCGCGAGGGCGATCGCCTGCCCGAACCCATCCTGACGCCAGCGACGAAGGCCCCGGCGGGCAAGCACGACGAGAACGTCGACTTCGAGACGATGGTCGTCCTCCTCGAGCGCAGCGCCGTCCGCGCCGGGACCGTCGGCTCGCCGCGCGATCTCGCGACGCGACTTCGGGACGTCGCGCTTCAGCTCTACCGCCGGGCCGCCGAGCGGTGCGAGGCGGTCGACCTCATCCTCGCCGACACGAAGTTCGAGATGGGCCTGGCCGACGGGGAGCTGATCCTCGTCGATGAGGTCCTGACGCCGGACTCGTCGCGGTTCTGGGACGCGGCGACGTGGCAGCCCGGCGGGCCCCAGCCGAGCTACGACAAGCAGTTCGTCCGCGACTGGCTTGAGCGCCAGCCGTGGGACAAGACCGCGCCCGGCCCGGAGCTGCCGGCCGACGTCGTCGCGGGCACGCGCGACCGGTACGTGGCGGCCTACGAGCGGATCACGGGCGCAAGCTTCGAGCGCTACCTGCGGGAGGACGTCGTCGGATGAGCGAGTTCCGGTTCGCGGTGAACGTCCTGCCGAAGGCCGGGATCCTGGATCCGCAGGGCCGCGCCGTCGAGGGCAGCCTCGGTCACCTCGGGATCGGCGGCGTGTCGGGCGTCCGCGTCGGGCGCCGGGTCGAGCTGACGGTCGAGGCCGATGATGAAGCGACCGCCCGAGCCGTCGCGGAGCGGCTGGCGGGCGAGCTGCTCTCGAACCCGCTCATCGAATCGTTCGCGGTCGTGCGGCTGGCAGAGCCCGCGGGGGCCGCCGTCCGATGACCCGCATCGGGGTCGTCGTCTTCCCGGGCTCGAACCGCGACCGTGACACGCTGCGGGCGATCGAGCTCGCGGGCGGCGAGCCCGTCGCCCTGTGGCACGAGCAGGCGACCCTCGAGGGCAGCGCCGCGATCGTCGTCCCCGGCGGCTTCGCCTACGGCGACTACCTCCGGGCCGGCGTCATCGCCCGCTTCAGCCCGGTCATGCGCAGCGTCGCCGCGTTCGCCGCGCGAGGCGGCCTGGTATTCGGGATCTGCAACGGCTTCCAGGTCATCGCCGAGGCCGGCCTCGTGCCTGGGGCCCTGCTCCGGAACCGCGGCCTGCGATTCCTCGGCCGCGACGTCCGCATCGCGATCGAGCGCTCGGACACGCCGTTCACTGGCCTGACCGGTCCGCGGCGTCCGCTGCGCATCCCGATCGCTCACGGCGAGGGCTGCTATTTCGCGGACGACGCGACGCTCGCGAGCCTCGAGCGTGACGGCCGGGTCCTGTTCCGCTACGTCCATGCGGACGGCACGGCTGCCCGCGACACGGGTGACCCCGACAACCCGAATGGCAGCCTCCATGCCATCGCCGGGGTCATGAACACTGGTGGCAATGTCGCCGGTCTCATGCCCCACCCGGAGTGCGCCATCGAGGCGGTCACCGGTACGGACGACGGGCTCGCGATCATCCGATCGCTCGTCGAGAGCGCCCGCGCGGCGGAGCGAGTGGCCGCGTGACGATGGTCGACGACCGCCCGGCAGCGCGCCCTTCCGAGCCGGCGCTCCATCGGGCCCTGGGCCTGACCGACGACGAGCTCGTGGCCATCACCGAGCGACTCGGTCGCCGCCCGAACGACCTCGAGCTGGCGATGTTCAGCGTCATGTGGAGCGAGCACTGCTCCTACAAGAGCTCCAAGCCGCTGCTTCGGACGCTGCCGACCCGGGGTGCCGGCGTCGTCGCCGGGCCGGGCGAGAACGCCGGGGTCGTGTCGATCGGCGACGGGCTCGCCGTCGCGTTCAAGATCGAGTCCCACAACCACCCGAGCGCGGTCGAGCCGTACCAGGGCGCCGCGACCGGCGTCGGCGGCATCCTGCGCGACATCTTCACGATGGGCGCCCGGCCCGTGGCGGTCCTCGACGCCCTGCGCTTCGGGGATCCCGCCGACCCGCGGACGCGGCACCTCGTCGACGGCGTCGTCCGAGGCGTCGGCGGCTACGGCAACTGCGTCGGCGTGCCGACGGTCGGCGGCGAGCTGGTGTTCGATGCGTCGTACGCCGGCAACCCGCTCGTCAACGTCATGGCGATCGGGCTCGTGGAGGAGCGGCTGCTGACGAGGGCCGCGGCCCCCGGTCCGGGCAACCTCGTGGTCCTGTTCGGCAGCACGACCGGGCGGGACGGCATCGGCGGAGCGTCGGTTCTCGCCTCCGCGACGTTCGGCGAGGACGAGGCGGGGTCCTCCAAGCGGCCATCCGTCCAGGTCGGTGATCCGTTCGCCGAGAAGCTCCTCATCGAGGCCTCGCTGGAGCTGATCGCGCGCGGGCTGGTCGAGGGCCTCCAGGACCTCGGCGCGGCCGGGATCACCTGCGCGACCTCGGAGACCGCGGATCGAGCCGGGACCGGCATCGCCATCGACCTCGACGCGATCCCGCGGCGCGAGCCGGCGATGGAGCCGTTCGAGGTCATGATCAGCGAGAGCCAGGAACGGATGCTGGCGGTCGTCCGGCCCGAGCGGTACGCCGAGGTCGCCGACGTCTGCGCGCGCTGGGGCCTGCCCTGCGCGGTCATCGGGCGCGTCACGGGCGACGGCGACATCACGGTCTCGAGCGACGGTCGGGAGATGGCGCGCATCCCGGCCCGCGCCCTGACCTCCGATGCGATCGTCCACGACCGCATCGCGGCCCCGCCGGCGCGCCGCCGCCAGGCGCCCGCACCCGGGGCCCCGATCGAGACGCGTGACCAGCTGCCCGAGCGGGGCATGGACCCGGGGGCCGTGCTCGTGGCGCTCGTCGGCTCGCCGAACCTTGCCTCGCGGCGGGCGGTCTTCGAGCAGTACGACTCGACCGTCCAGGCGAACACCGTCGTCCGACCCGGTCGCGGCGCGGCGATCATCCGGGTCGACGGCGGGGGCGCGGGTCGACCGGCCCGCAGTCCGGCGCGGGCCCTGGTGGCGAGCACCGACGCGAACGCCGCGGTCGGAGCCATCGATCCGTGGCTCGGCGCGGCGCTGAGCGTCGCCGAGGCGACCCGCAATGTCTCGATCACCGGGGCGCGACCGCTCGGCGTGACGAACTGCCTCAACTTCGGCGATCCGACGAGGCCCGAGGCCTTCTGGCAGCTGGGCGAGGCGGTCCGCGGCCTCGGCGACGCGTGCCGGGCACTCGGCGTACCCGTCACCGGCGGCAACGTCTCGCTGTACAACGAGTCGCCCGCCGGCCGGATCCTGCCGACCCCCGAGATCGGCGTCGTCGGCCTGCTCGATGACGTCAGCCTCGCCGTCGGGCCGGCGTTCCGGCGCGCCGGGGACCAGGTCGTCCTGGTCGGTCACGCCACGCCGGGCCTCGCCGGCAGCGAGTACGCGGCCCTCGCGGGTCTTGCCCCCGAGGACGGCCCGCCGTCGATCGACCTCGAGCTCGAGGCGCGGCTCCAGGCGTTCCTTCGCGAGGTCATCGGCCGCGGTCTGGTCGCGTCGGCCCAGGACGTCTCGGCAGGTGGGCTCGGGGTGGCCCTGGCGGAGTGCGCCCTCTGGTCCGGCCTCGGCGCCGAGCTCCGGCTCGCCATTGCCAGCTCCCCGGCGGTCGACCTGTTCGGCGAGAGCCCCAGCCGGGTCGTCCTCTCGGTCGCGCCGGAGCACCTGGACGGGCTGCTCGAGGCCGCCGCCGGGGCGACGGCGCCTGCCGCAGCGACGGCGCCTGCCGCAGCAGGCCCCATTGGCGGACTGCCGGTCGAGGTCCTCGGGACCGTCGGCGGCGATCGGCTCACCATCGAGCTGGCGGGGGCGGGGGCGACCGGCGCCGCCGAGGGGCGCGGCTCGCGTGTCGCGGACTCGGTCGACGTCGCCGTGGAGGACCTGCGCCACGCCTGGGACGAGGGCCTGCCGCGCGCCCTCGGCTGGGACGACCAGAGCCTCGGCGGGGACCGCCCGCTCATGGGCGAGGTTCGTCCGTGATGCGCTCGCCCGCTCGGCGACGGAGGATCGCCTGAATGTGCGGCGTGTTCGGGGCCGTCCTCCCGCCCGGATCGGAGACCCAGGCCGCGGCCGTCGCGTCGCTCGGCCTGTTCGCCCTCCAGCACCGGGGCCAGGAGTCGGCCGGGATCGCGGTCGGCGATGGGTCGGAGATCTTCCTCTACAAGGACCTCGGGATGATCGCCCAGGTCCTCGACGAGCGGCGGCTGCCGGCGATGCGCGGCGACCTCGCGATGGCTCACTGCCGCTACTCGACGACCGGCTCGACGGTCTGGGAGAACGCCCAGCCGACGCTCCGGCTCGGTCCGCGCCGAGCCCTCGCGATCGGGCACAACGGCAACCTCGTCAACACCCGTGAGCTCCTCGGCCAGCTCCACGGCGGGCGCTCGCGCCTGGCCGCGACGACCGACACGGAGCTGCTCACGACGCTCCTCGCCGACGAGCCGGCGGCCGACATCGTCGACGCCCTGCTCCGGGTGCTGCCGCGGGTCCGCGGCGCATTCACGCTCCTCGTCCTCGACCGTGACCGGCTCATCGGAATCCGCGATCCGCATGGCTTTCGGCCGCTCGTCCTCGGCCGCTTGCCGGACGTCGGTGCCACCGAGCCGGACGCCGCGCCATGGGCTGCGGCCGGCGCGAGCGACGGCTGGGTCCTGTCGTCCGAGACGACGGGCCTCGACATCGTCGGCGCGGAGTTCGTCCGCGACGTCGAGCCCGGCGAGATGGTCGTCCTCGAGCCGGGCCGCGACCCGGTCTCGATCCGGTTCGCCGAGGCGAGCCCCGCGCTGTGCGTCTTCGAGCTCATCTACTTCGCCCGTCCGGACTCGTACATGGAGGGCCGCAACCTGTACGAGGTCCGCCGCCGGATGGGCATGGAGCTGGCCCGCGAGCACCCCGCCGAGGTCGATCTGGTGATGCCGGTGCCGGATACCGGCGCGCCGGCAGCCGCGGGGTACTCGGAGGCGTCCGGGACCCCGTACCGCGAGGGCCTCGTCCGGAACCGCTACACCGGCCGGACGTTCATCCAGCCGTCCCAGACGCTCCGTCACCGGGGCGTGACGATGAAGCTCAACCCGATTCGCGAGGTCGTGCGGGGCAAGCGCCTGACGGTCGTCGACGATTCGATCGTCCGAGGCACGACGACCAAGCAGATCGTGGCCCTCCTCCGAAAGGCCGGCGCGGCCGAGGTCCACGTCCGGATCAGCGCGCCGCCGATCTACCACCCCTGCTTCTACGGCATCGACACGCAGATCGCGACCGAGCTCATCGCGGCGACGAGCTCGGTCGAGGAGATCCGTGACTTCATCGGCGCGGACTCGCTCGGCTACCTCTCGATCCAGGGCGTCCTGCGGGCCCTGGAGCTGCCGTACGAACGGTTCTGCTTCGCCTGCTTCGACGGCCGCTATCCGGAACCCGTCCCGTACGACGCCGCCAGCCGGAAGTTCGTCCTCGAGGAGGCCCTGCCGGCCCATGGCTGAAGGCACCGGCAAGGGTCGAGCACCACGCGGCGCCTATGCGGCCTCCGGGGTCGATGTCGCGGCCGGCGACCGGGCGGTCGAGCTGCTCCGCCAGGTCGTGCTCGGCAGCCGGCGCCGGGCCGAGGTCATCGGCGGGCTTGGCGGCTTCGGGGCCGCCTTCGCGGTCCCGAGCGGCTACCGGGACCCGGTCCTCGTCGCGGCGACCGACGGGGTCGGCACGAAGACCGAGATCGCGGCCCAGGTCGGCCGGCTCGCTTCGATCGGGCTCGACCTCGTCGCGATGTGCGCCGATGACGTCGTGTGCAGCGGTGCGGAGCCGCTGTTCTTCCTCGACTACCTGGCGATCGGACGGCTCGACCCGCGCGCGGTGGCCGAGCTCGTGGGCGGCATCGCGGCGGGCTGCGAGGCAGCCGGCTGCGCGCTCATCGGCGGCGAGACCGCCGAGCACCCCGGCGTCATGGAGGTCGGCGCGTTCGACCTCGCCGGCTTCTGCCTCGGGATCGTGGAGCGCGCGTCGCTCCTCGACGCCAGCACCGCCCAGGCGGGCGATGTCGTCGTCGGGCTGCCGTC
>DATEZX010000062.1:0-3462 GCA_035255225.1 Candidatus Limnocylindrales bacterium | reverse complement strand
ACGGTGGTTCTGGCTGAGATCGATCCCGAAGAAGCGGGCCAGGTCGGCGAGCTTGTACGACTCGGCGCCCGGGTAGCCCTCGCGGGCGATCACGAGCGTGTCGAGGTAGGTTCCCGGCGCGAACCGGAAGCCGTCGCCCTTCGCGGCCTCGATGAAGGCGAGGTCGAAGCCGACGCTGTGGCCGACGATCGTGCCGCCGCCGACGAACGCGAGGAGGGCGTCCGCCGCCTCCTTCGGGCTCGGAGCGCCCTTCACGTCCTTGTCGGTGATGCCGTGCATCTGGTTGCCGACGATCGGGCGGCCGGGGTTGACGAACGTCGACCAGGTGTCGACGACCTTGGTGCCCTTGATCTTGACCGCGGCGATCTCGATCAGGTCGGACATCTTCGGGTCCGTGCCCGTCGTCTCGACGTCGATGACGACGAGCTCGCGCTTCGCGTCGGTCGCGGTCGCGAACTCGAGCACGGAGGCGGTCGAGGGCTCGATGTACGGCACGCGCTTCGGCTTGCCGAGCGCCTTGCGCATCTCCTCCTGGATGTCGACGAGCGGCTGGAGCGAGCGGTGGCCGAACAGGATGGCCTCGGCCATTACGTCCTCGGGCAGGAGGTTCGCGCCCGCCTCGACCATCATGATCGCGTCGCGCGTGCCGGCGACGATCAGGTCCAGGTCCGACTCGCCGAGCTGGCTGTACGTCGGGTTGACCACGAACTCCCCGGCGATCCGGCCGACGCGCACCGCGCCGACGGGGCCGTTGAACGGGATCTCGCTGATCGTCAGGGCGGTGGACGCCGCCACGGTGCCGAGGACGTCCGGGTTGTTCTCCTGGTCCGTCGAGAGAACCGTGATCACGAGCTGGATGTCGTCCTTGTAGCCCTCGGGGAAGAGGGGACGGATCGGCCGGTCCGTCTGGCGGGCCGCGAGGATCGCGTTCTCCGACGGGCGCGACTCGCGCTTGATGAAGCCGCCCGGGATCTTGCCCGCGGCGTACATCCGCTCCTCGAAGTCGACGGTGAGCGGGAAGAAGTCCAGGCCGGGGCGCGGATCCGACCGGGTCGCGGTGCCGAGCACCATCGTGTCGCCGTAGCGGACGGTGACGGCGCCGCCGGCGAGCCGGGCGAGCTTGCCGGTTTCGATGGTCAGGGTGCGACCGCCGAGCTGGGTCTCGAAGACCTGTGGCACTGGTTGTGATTCCTCCTGCCGTGGAGGAGGGACTGACCTGCGGCGGGTCGACCCGACGCGCTATGCCCGCGCTCCCCTGCCCGTCCGGGCCAGGGGCTGCGATCCAGGACTAGCGGCGGAGTCCGAGCCGTCCGATGACGGCGCGGTAGCGTGCGTTGTCCTTCTTCAGCAGGTACGCGAGAAGGCGACGGCGCTGGCCGACGAGCTTGAGGAGGCCGCGACGCGAATGATTGTCCTTCGGGAAGCTCCGGAGATGGTCCGTCAGGGCCTTGATCCGCTCCGTCAGGAGCGCGATCTGGACCTCAGGCGAGCCGGTATCGCCGTCGTTGACGGCGTACTCGGTGATGATCTCCGTCTTCCCCTCGGGCGCGAGCGGCACTCGGTCCTCCGACACGAACAACACTATTGGGGTTCTTCCACTTCTATGACCGGCGGATGGTAGCAGCCGAGCGTCGATCGCGCTCGTGCTCGGGCCATCAGCCGGCGACGCTCGACTCGAAGCGCACGCGCCAGCGCGGCCCGCCCAGCCAGATGCCCTGCAGCCGGACCGTCGCCGGCGCCTCGACGCGCACGTGGTCCGGCCCATGGCCGGCGCCTTCGTCGAGGTCGTCGATGGTGACGGCGTACCAGCCGGTCGGCGGCAGCGCGACGGGCATCTCGAAGCTGAGGACCGGGTCGCGACTCGCGCGCGAGCCCCTCCCGACGACCGCGTACGGACGCCCCAGCAGGCGCTCGGCGGCGGGCAGGTCGCCGGCGGCGATCGCGGCGCGGATCTTGGAGCTGCTCACGGGCTCGCCGTCGAGCTCGAACGAGGGCACGACGATGACCTCGTAGCCCAGGTCCTTGCCGAGCGCGGCGACGGTCGCGGGCGTCCCGCCCCGCTGGTAGCCGAACGCGGAGTCCGGGGTCATCAGGAAGCCCGCGAGGTCCGCCCGCTCGGCGATCCGCCGGACGAAGCCGTCGAACGGCGTCTCCCGGAGCGCGAGGTCGAAGTGCTGGACGACGGTGACGGCCACGCCGGCCGCCTCCAGCCGCTCGAGGCGTTCCCCGGGATCGCACAGGAGGGGCGGCGCGTGGCCGGTCAGGATCTCGTCGGGGTGGTGGTCGAACGTGATCACCGTCGGACGCGCCCCAAGCTCGGGCGCCGCGGCCACGAGCTGCTCGAGCATGTACGCGTGCCCGAGATGCAGGCCGTCGAACACGCCGACGACCACGAACAGCCGGCCGAGCGACCGGTCGAGGGCGTCGATGCCCTCGACGACCTGCATCGTCATCGGGGCAGCATCTTCGTCGGGGCGACGCGGGCGCCCTCCCTGCGGCCCATGCCAACGATCGTGCCGGCTGCGTCAACGAGCCGGAGCGGCCCCGCGTCGCCGGCGCCACGCAGCCCCCCGGACGGCCGGACGTACCGGCCCTGGAGCGCGTCGGCGATCTCCGGGTCGGTGAGCGCGACAGCGGGCAGCGCGTCGAGCCCGTAGTCGGCGGGCAGGAGCAGCGCGCGGATCCCGTCCGGTCCGGCGTCTGCCGCCGCATCGCGCAGCGCGTCGAGGGTTCGCGCGCGGTCGAGCGTGAACGGCCCGCTCGCGGTCCGGACGAGCGCGCCGAGGTAGGCGCCGCAGCCGAGGTGCTCCCCGAGGTCGCGAGCGAGGGCACGCACGTACGTCCCGGCCGTACACACGACGTCGACGATCGCGATCGGACGTGCCGGGTCCGCCGCGTCCCACTCGACGAGCTGGAGGCTCCGGATCTCGACGCTCCGTGCGGGCAGGTCCACCTCCTCGCCGGCGCGCGCCATCGCGTACGCGCGACGGCCGCCGACCTGCACGGCGGAGTAGACCGGGGGCCGCTGGAGCTGCGGTCCGACGAACCCCGAGAGTGCCTCCTCGACCTCGGCCCGCCCCGGGCCCTCCCCGCCGGCCGGCTCGCGCGGGGTGAGGTCGCCGTCGAGGTCGTCCGTCGTCGATGTCGCACCGAAGCAGATCGTCGCCCGGTAGGCCTTGTCGTCGGCCAGGTGGTACTCGACCAGGCGCGTCGCCCCGCCGAGGAAGAGCGGCAGGACGCCGGACGCGAACGGGTCGAGCGTCCCGCCGTGCCCGATCCGGCGCGTCGACGCGAGCCGGCGGACGAGCGCGACGACGTCGTGCGAGGTCGGGCCGGCGGGCTTGGCCACGACGAGGACGCCGTGCATTCCCGGCGCGTCAGGCTGTCGCGGCATCGGGAGCTCAGGCCTGGGAGGGACGGGAAACAGCGGCAGCGAGGCGCTCGGCCTCGGCGAGGACCATG
>DATEZX010000061.1:0-3010 GCA_035255225.1 Candidatus Limnocylindrales bacterium | reverse complement strand
CGCGGCGTCGTGCGGTCGAGAGCTGGCTCAACGCGAACTGCCGGACCTGCTCGTGGGTGAAGGTGAAGTCGGCGGCCTCGCCCGCGGCATGCGGCAGGAGGAGGCCGGCATCGACCGCGGGACGGAGATCGTCGGCGAGGGAGCCGGGGGGCCCGGAGGCGTCCTCGGCGCCCGCATCGCCTTCGCCGCCTGGCTCGCCCGCGCCGCCTGGCTCGCCCGCCTCCCTCGCGACCTCACCCTCTCCAAGCCTCGCCTCGATCGCCCGCAGGTCCCGCAGCGAGAAGCTCCGCCCCAGGACCGCCGCGTCGCCGAGGACCGCCTGGGTCCGCTTCGGCAGGCGCGCCGATCGGCGCTGGATGAGCGTCCGGACCGCCGACGGGACGAGGCGGGCGGCGTTCCGTCCCAGCCGCCACGTGCCGTCGAGCTCCTGGACGGTGCCGGCCTCCCGATGCGCCCGGGCGAGCTCCTCGACGATGAACGGCACGCCCTCCGACTGGACGTGCATCGCGGCGGCCGAGGCGCCATCGACCGCACCGCCGAGCACGCGCTTCAGCAGCTCGCCGGTCTCGACCGGCGTGAACCGCCCGGGTCGCAGTCGTCGGACGAGGCCCATCCGCTCCATGTCGGCGACGAAGTTCACCGCCTCGGTTACCGCGGCGAACTCGTCGGGGCGGACCGTCAGGAGCAGGAAGATCGGCCGGTCGGGATCGCTCCGGACGACGTAGCGCAGCAGCCGCAGGGTGTCGTCGTCGGCCCACTGGACGTCGTCGATCAGGATGGCCAGCGGCCGGATGCCCGCGACCGCGGCGACGGCGAGGGCCCCGAGGTCGAAGGCCCGCAGCAGCCTGGCGTCGCGCAACAGGGCCTCGAAGCCCGGCTCGTCGCGACCGGACGCGGCATCGACCGCCCGGCGGACCGCGCTCTCGGCCGGTGTGCCGGCTGCGGCCTCCTGGATGGCCGGCGAGGCGAACAGGCTGCGGGCCAGCAGGAACGGGCCGCGGATCTCCTCGTCGGCGGTGATCGCCACGCAGGTGAAGCCCTCGGCAACGGCCAGCTCCGAGGCGGCCAGCAGGAGGCGGGTCTTGCCGATCCCCGGCTCGCCCTCGAGGGTCACCGCGGCAAGGCGGGTCTTCGCCTCCCGGAGCTCCTGGCGGATCGCTTCGAGCTCGCCACCCCGGCCGATGACCGCGCCGTTAGCGCGTCGCAGCTGGACCGCGAGGCTGCACTGCGGCTGGATGATCGGATCGAGGGCGTCACCCTCGAGGTGCGGGATCGGCCCGGCGCCCGCCAACGCGGCCACACCTGCCATCGACCCGGTGCCCACAATCGACTCAGCGCCCAGCTCGCCACCCATCGTCGTGGATTATCGCAAGGATCGGGCCGCCCCCCGACGGCCCCCTGGGCCGCGGTCACAATGAGCCCGATGCGGACGACCGAGATCACGGTCCACACCGGCCGCCGGCGCGGGCTGTTCGACATCACCGACGCCTGCCGGCGCTTCGTCGCCGAGGCCATGGCCGATGCGGACTCCGAGGACGCATCCGGGCGCGACGGCCTCCTCAACGTCTTCGTCCCGCACGCGACCTGCGGGCTGGTGGTCATGGAGCTCGGCTCAGGCTCCGAGGAGGACCTCCTCGCGACGCTCGACCGGCTACTGCCTCGCGACGACCGCTACGTCCACCGCCACGGCCCGACCGGCCACGGCGCCGACCACCTCGTCCCGGCCTTCCTCCCACCCTCGCTCACGCTCCCGATCGTCGACGGGCGCCTCGCGCTCGGCACGTGGCAGTCAATCGCGCTCGTCGACACGAACGTCGGCAACGATGCCAGGCGGGTGCGGATCACGATTTCGTAGGTCCTACGCCTGCGTACAAGTTGGTAGAGGGCATCGGTCGAGTAGAGTCAGCACGGACCCCGACGGTCCGATCAGCTGCCAGGTGAGCGGTGAAGCTGTTCCAGCTCTATCGCTATCCGAAACCCAGTCCCGGGCCTGACGTCGAGACCATCGACGGCCTGCCGAACCTGTTCAACGCCACCCGGTGGCCCGCGTGGCCGGGCCTCGTCGGAGCGCCGCGGGTGCAGCTCGATCACGGGATCGACTCGGTTAGCCGCGTTGACGCGGTTGATGGCCGACGAAGGCCGGCAATCCTCATCGCTTCAAAGCCTCACCAGGCCGGTTCTGACTGGACACCCTGGCACGACGAGTTGAACCCTGAGGTTGGCCACGTCCGTTACTACGGTGACAACAAGGCGACTCTGGGAGGCGGCGTCAAAGACCCGCCGGGAAACCGATCGATCGCGGCGGAGTTCGAGTTGCAGCGATCAGGATTGCGTAGCGATCGGTCACGCGCCGCCCCGTTGCTCTTCTTCGAGAGCCTGGTCCACGAGGGGCGAGCGAAGGGGTTCTGGCGATTCATCGGATTTGGCCTGGTCCAGCGAGCACAACTGACCACGCAGATCGATCGGCAGGAGCGCTGGTTCGTCAACTACGTGTTCGACTGCGCCCTCTTCGACCTGAGCAGCGAAGGGCTGGAGCTGCCGTGGGCGTGGATCGCAGCGCGTCGCGACCCGACGAAGTCCTTGGATGACTGCCTGCGCCTCGCTCCGGCAGCCTGGCAGACCTGGGTCGACCAGGGCGAACGCGCGGTGGAGATCGTGCGACAACGGGTCACGCGCTTCCAGCTGCTCGACCGCACGAGCCAGCGACCCGACTCGGGAACGCCGGCAGAGCGGGCCCTCGGCGAGGTCGTGGCGCATTACAAGCGGATCGGCCCGTACTCAGGGGTGGGCGAGCACCGGTTCGAAGGCCTCGCGTCTGAGGTTGTCGGGAGTTACCTGCGAGAGAGCGGGCAGTACCGACCAGGCTGGATCACGAGGCGAGCGGCCGATGGAGGCATCGACTTCGTAAGCCGGCTCGACCTGGGAGTGGGCGCTGGCTCCCTCCGACTCGTCGTCCTCGGTCAGGCCAAGTGCGTATCGCCCGAGTCGCCACCGACGAGCGGTCTCGACC
>DATEZX010000060.1:0-16688 GCA_035255225.1 Candidatus Limnocylindrales bacterium | reverse complement strand
AGGCGCCGACCGGTTATCCCAGCGCCCTGGGGCAGTGCGGGAACTGCCCCTCAAACGCCCCGAGGCCCGGGTCGCACCCGCGCTAGCCTCGAGGACGTAGGCGGATCGCGTCTTAGATTGGGACCTTGGGCGAAATGGTGTTGTGGACCGTCGTGGGGTCCCACAGGAAGCTAACGAGCAGGACGACGACGAGCACCACGACGAGCGAAACGATGAGGAAGTCGAGCCACCTCCTCAGGACCGCCCGGACCCGGTCATCGATCACTGCACGATTGTCTGAGGCACGCTCCCCGCGTCAAGGGGGCGAATGGTATCGCCCCGGTCGCCCGCCGCTCCTGCTGGCCGATCTAGTGACAAGTTGTCAGTAGATGCGGCATTCAGGGCGGCCGCCCGGCTGCCGCTCCTGAAGGCCGGAGCTGCCACGGTGGCCCCCCGTACTGCCAAGCGACTCTTGCCAGGGACCTCGATGTCCGGGTAGACGAGCGACGACTCACCGCAGCAAGGGAGGGCCCGGCGCCATGCCGTTCATCAACACCGCAGGCCTGACGATCTTCGGCGACGGGTCGCAGTGGTTCTGGTCGATGGCGGGATTCTTCGCGATCCCGATCACGGGCTACGCCATCTACAGCCAACTCCGGGCCCAACGCTCGGCGAACCGGGTCAGCGCGTTCTTCGCCCTGCGGGACGAATGGCGAGCGGATCACTTGAGGAGGAGTTACCTCGAGGTCCTCATCCACCACGCGGCCGGGAAGCCCGGCTGGCCGCCGACGCTGGCGCCCGTGGGTGCCTTCTTCGAGCGTCTGGCCCTCCTCGTGAAGCGTCGCGACGTCAACGCCGAGGACGCCTGGGCCGAGTGGGGCGTGCTTGCGCAGGCCCTATGGCTCCTCAACGCGGCGATGGTGGCGGGGGAGCGCAAGAACGACCCGCGACTGTGGGAGCACCTGTGGCAGCACTGGGAAGCAATGGTCCAGGCCATGGCGGAAATCAGCCGTCGGCGAGGCATTCCGCCCCTCGATCTCGAAATGGTCCGAGCCGCGCTGCCAGTCTCAATCTCCGATCTGATCGAGGCGTTTCGGATCGAGCAGGAGGCCAAGGCTGGAGTCGTGCCGTCGTGGTCACCTCCGCAGGTGGCCGAGGACTAGACGAGGATTCGGGGCTGCGTTGGGCATCCCGGCTGTGGCCAGCTGCGCGGCGAGGGCGTCGACCGCCGCGAGGTGGATTCGGGGCGTCGTTTGCTTGCGGGTCGCGTCGAGGTGGAGCGCGAACGAGGCGCGTAGACTCCCGAGCGCGTCAGGCGCGTACGTGGAGGTGGCCATACCCGATCCCGTCCCTCACGTAGTCAGCTGCGCTGCCGAGCGACGTCCTGACTGCAGGCGAGGTGGAATCGGGCGTCAATCCGGCTCTTTCGTGCGTGACCTGAGCAGCCGCCAACCGTCCCCGTAGCTCAGTGGACAGAGCAACCGCCTTCTAAGCGGAAGGTCGCAGGTTCGAGTCCTGCCGGGGACGCCACATCGACACACCTGGCGCGCGGGGCATCGAGGAGGGCGCCGTGGCGGACGAGCACGAACAGCGAACCTGCCAGTGGTGCGGGGCCGCCTCGCCGACTGATGCGACAGAGTGCTCGGGTTGCGGTGCGGCCCTGGCGACGCGCGACTCGCTCGGCGGTCTCGTGGTCCCGGGCGTGACCGCCATCGACCCGGCGCTGCAGGCCTACGACGCGCAACCCTGGCGGCTGCCGAGGAACAGCCCCAGCCAGGGCCTCGCGGGCGGAACGATCGGCGCCGCCGCCATGGGCGGACCGGTGGGGATCGCCGCCCTGGGCGGGCTCGCCGCCGTGGCCGCCGTCGAGTACCTGGGGGCTTCGCAGGGCCACGGCGAGACGCCATCGCTCGACGCCGTCGGTCGCCCGAGCGACGCCGCGCTCGAGATGGCGCGCCAGCTCGACGAGGCATCGGGTCGCGCCGAAGGCGGAGGCGCCGGCCCGGACGCCGGGGCGCCGGGCTCGGAGCAGACAGGCTCGGCGAAGGCAGGCCCGGAGGCCGCCTCGGGCGAGTAGGGAATCTGCTCGAGTAGGGAACCTGCCGGATTGCCTGGTAATCCTCGCCGGGTACGATCCCGCCGAGGAGGGCACGGGTGATCCTGCGCGTCGTCGCCGGAGTCACCGGGGGCACGCGGCCGCCGCTCGAGCGCGGCCTCGTTCGCGCGCACCTCGGGACCGATCGCGCCACGGGCGAGCTCGTCGAGGTGACCGTCTGGGACGACACCGAGTCGGCGAGATCGGCGGGCGGCGACGGACACAGCGCCGAGTACTTCGACATCGGGACGACGTGGCTCGAGTGGTCGCGCGAAGAGCCGGTCGTCTTCCGCGTCGCGGTGGGTCGGTTCACCAGGCCCGGCTCCGATCGCGAGATGCTGGCCGCCCTTCGCGACCGGATCCCGGAGCTCGGCGACGGCATGACCGAGTCGGCCGCCGGGCGGCGGCTCAACGGCCGGGCTGTGGAGGTCCTGTTCTTCAGCGCCTGGGCTCGGGAGCCGGCGGGGCGGCGGGTTGATCGGGCCTTCTGGCGCGACCTCTCGCTGCACGACGACGGGTTCGTCGTCCGCGTCTGCTCCCCCGTCCAGCCGATCGTCAGCCGCCGGCCAGGGCCATGAACACGCCGAGGGCGACGAGGAGCACGCCGACGGCCCGCCGGAACATCCGCTCCGGCAGCCGCCCGAGCACGGTCGTCCCACCGAGGGTCCCGACCACGACGCCCCCCGTGAGGACCACCAGGACGGGCCACAACGCGACGATCTGGTCACCCTGCGAGGCGAGGTAGACCGGCACCCGCGCGCCATCGACGAACAGCGCGACGGCCGTCGCCGTCGCCACGAACGACTCCTTCGGGACCTCGAAGCCGAGGAGCGCCGCCGCCCGGATCCCGCCCTGGTTGCCGACGAGACCGCCCAGCAGGCCGGACAGCAGCCCCGCAGCCCACGCCGCCGGGCGGCTCCAGCGGCGCCGGGTGACCCAGCCCGTGAGCTCCGATGCGCCGGCCAGGGCCACGACGGCGCCGAAGAGCAGCGCCAGGCCGCGACCGGGCAGGGCGCCCTGGAGGACCGCGCCGGCCAGGCCGCCGAGGGCGCTCGCCAGCCCGAACCCGAGGAGCACCCGTCGATCGACGTGGTGGCGCAGGATCCAGAGCCGCACGGCGCTGCCTGCCAGGTGCGGGATCGAGACGGCGGCGACCGCGAGCCGAGCGCCGACGAGCAGCGCCAGGACCGGCGTCAGGAGGCTGCCGATCCCGAATCCCGCCACCGCGGCGATCCCGCCCGCGGCCACTGCGAGCCCGACCAGGGCGAGGGTCACCGCCACGCTGTGCTACCCACCGCACCGGCTCCGAACCGCACCGTGCTCGCACGCACCACGCTGTTTCCGAGGGTACTGCCCCGAACCTGACCGAAGTACGGCTTGGCGCTCCGACGGCCTGCCCCTAGTTTCCGATCCGACGACGAGCCGGGTCGCTCCGGCCGCGCGAAATCGATCGAAAGGCGACCCAAGGGCATGGCCTCGATGGCAGTGAACGAGCTCGGCAAGATGCTCACCGCCGCCGAAGTTGCGGAGATGCTCCATCTCCACGTCAACACCGTGAAGCGACTCGGCGACCGGGGCGAGCTCAAGTACTACAAGGTCTGCAAGCGGGGCGACCGCCGCTTCCTGCTGGAGGACGTCCGCCGCTTCCTCGACCAGAACCGCTGACGCGGGGCTGATCGGCGCGGATCGACCGCGCCCACCGATCCGGGACCGTCGCGACCGCGAAGGCCGGCGACGGTCTCGTCATGTCTGGGCGGTTCCGGGCTCGGGTGCGCGCGCCGGGATGAGGATGGCCGAGAGGATCGCCCCGGCGAGGGTGAACGCCACCGCGACCCCGATCGCGAGCTCGATCGACTGCGCCGCGAGGAAGCCACCGATCGCCGAGCCGATCGGGAAGCCGGCGAAGTTGAGGTTCATCGACACGGCGAACGCCCGGCCCATCCACGCCGGATCGGTCCGGCGCTGGCGGACCGTGAACAGGGCAACGTCCATCGGGCCGCCGATGAGGCCCATGAAGATCAGCGCTCCGGCCACCGGCAGCAGGCCGGCATTCGGCAGGAGGATGGCGGTGCCGAGCGAGAAGCCGAACATCGCCGGGACGATCAGGGTGCGCTCGCGGTGGCGGGTGTCCATCCGTCCGGCGAGCAAGCCGGAGACGAGCCCGAACACGCCCTGGATGCCGTAGAGGATCCCGATGGCCGACTGGCCAAGGCCGAGTCGGTCGAGGACGATCAGTGGGATCCCGATCGTGACGATGCCGCTGCCGACGTTGCTGAGCGTCAACGCGGCGGCGATGCCGCGAAGCGTCGGATTGCGAAGGGTGTAGAGGACGCCCTGCCAGGCGTCGACGAACAGCCGTCCCGTGCTCGTCGCGGTGCTGATCGGATCCGGCACGGCGACGACGATGACCGCCGCGACCGCATAGACGACGCCGAGCACGATCAGCGCCCACGGCCCGCCGGCGACGCTGACGAGGACCGCCGCGATCGGCGGACCGATGATCTGGGCGACGACGTAGCCGTTGGCGTCGATGGCGTTCATCCGCTCCCACAGGTGCCGCGGCGCCATGAGCGGAAACAGGCTGCGAAGCCCGACCGAGCTGAGTGGCGCCGTCAGCGCCGAGACGGCGGCGATGAGGACCAGCAGCCACGCCGGCAGGGCGTCGGCGAGGGCGAGGGCGCCGATCAGGACCATCGCGATCGCCGCGACGATGAAGTCGAGGGTGATGAGGCGCGTCCGCCCGTGGCGGTCGAGGAGGGCGCCCGCGATCGGGCTCACGACGATCCCGGGCGCGATCGCCGCGAACGTCACGAGCCCCGCCAGCTCGGGCGAGTGGTAGCGCCCGAGCGTGAACAGGACTGCCGCCAACCCGACCATCGACTGGGCGATCCGGGCCGTCTGCATGCCGGCCAGGGCGCGGACGAGCGACGGCACCCCGAGCAGGGCGCGGTAGGACGCCGGCGCGGCAGGCGCGTCCGATGGTTGGGTCACGGTCCCTAGAATGCCCGGCGTGATCGACCTCCGCCCGAGCGATGAGAACCGCCTCGTCCAGCAGACCGTCCGCGAGTTCGCCGAGGCGGAGATCCTGCCGTACATCCGCGAGTGGGACGCCCGGGGCGAGGTCCACCGCGAGGTCTTCGGCCGGATGGCCGACGCCGGCCTCCTCGGCGCGCCGATCCACACGGCCTGGGGCGGGTCGGGCATGGACTACGTCAGCTTCGCGATGATCTGCGAGGAGCTCGAGCGGGCCGACACGGCCTTCCGCGTCGTCCAGTCGGTCCACGTCGGGCTCAACTCGCTGACCCTCATGCAGTGGGCGACCGAGGAGCAGAAGCAGCGCTGGCTCGTGCCCCAGGCGAAAGGCGAGAAGCTGGCCACGTTCGGTCTGACCGAGCCGGGGGTCGGGACCGACGCCGGGAACCTCGCCTCGACCGCCCGCCGTGATGGCGAGTCGTACGTCCTCAACGGCCAGAAGCAGTGGATCAGCATCGCCGACCTCGCCGACCATTTCCTGGTCTTCGCCTCGGTCGACCGCTCGAAGGGCCATCGCGCGATCACCGCCTTCGTCCTCGAGCGGGGCATGGCGGGCCTGACGACGGGCACCCTCCACGGCAAGCTCGGCATCCGCGCCGGCAACACCGGGATCATCTCGATGGACGGGGTCCGCGTGCCGGTGGAGAACCGGATCGGCGCGGAGGGCGAGGGCTTCCACATCGCGATGAGCGCCATCGACCAGGGCCGGTTCACGGTCGCGGCCGGCAACGTCGGCCTGGCCCAGGCCTGCCTCGACGCGTCGCTCAGGTACGCCCACGAGCGCCGGACCTTCGGCGAGGAGATCGGTCGCCACCAGCTCGTCAAGCAGATGCTCGCCAAGATGGTGGCGGGCATCGAGGCCGGGCGGCTGCTGGTCTGGCGGGCCGCGTTCCTGAAGAACCACGGCGTCCGCAACACGCGCGAGACCTCGCTCGCGAAGTGGCACGCCACGGACCACGCCGTGGCGAGCGCCCTCGACGCCATCCAGATCCACGGCGCCAATGGCTACTCGAACGAGTTCCCGGTCGAGCGCTACCTCCGGAACGCCAAGGCCGCGGTCATCTACGAGGGCACCTCCCAGCTCCACACTCTCATCCAGGCCGACTACGCGCTCGGCTACCGGGAGGACCGCCCGCTCCGCTGCGAGCCGCTGCCGGCGGAGGGATTCGAGCGGCTGCCGGCCGCGACCGCGGGGCTCGTCGGCTCGACCGCCGTGCCCGGCGCCCGGGCCTGATCGAGCGGCCGACGGGCTCAGCGGCGTCCGTCATCGCTCGCCCGAGGCGTCCGTGACCCCGACCGAGCGGCGGACCCTCGCGGCACTGGCCGAGGCGTTCGTCCCGGCCTGCGATCCGGAGCGTGTCGCCGGCCGGGCCGAGGAGGCGCTCGTCCGGGCGGCCGATCCGGCACAGGTCAGTCAGCTCCGGCTCGTCCTCCGTCTCCTGGAGCTCGGGCCCGCGAACGGCCTGTTCGGTGGGCCGTGGCGACCGTTTCGGACGCTGAGCCCGGCGGAGCGAGAAGACGTGCTCCTCCGGTGGGCGACCTCGCGGCTGGGCCTGCGGCGATCGGCCTTCGGGGCGTTCCGAAAGCTCCTGACGTTCCTCGCCTACGCCGACCCCGGAACCCCCGAGGCGCCGAACGGGCTGCTGCAGTCGATGGGCTACGAGCCGGACCGCCCCGAGGTGACGGCCCACGCCACGCCCGTCCGGCCGTTGGACCTCCCGCGCTCGCCGACCGAGCGTGACGAGCCGATCGTCCTCGAGGCTGACGTCGTCGTCGTCGGCTCCGGGGCGGGCGGGGGCGTCGTGGCGGCCGAGCTGGCGCGGGCCGGTCGGTCGGTCCTCGTCCTGGAGGCTGGACCGTTCGTCGACGAGGCCGCGATGCCTCGCAGCGAGCTCGACGCCTACGGCCGGTTGTACCTCAACCACGGGCTCCTCTCGACGTGGGACGGGGCGATCACCCTGCTCGCCGGCTCGGGCGTCGGCGGCGGGACGCTCGTCAACTGGATGACGTGTCTCGACGTCCCGGCCGCGGTCCGGGACGAGTGGTCGGCCGACCACGGCCTGGACGGCCTCGATGGCGAGTGGTCCGGCGACGTGGCCGCGATCGAGGCCGAGCTCGGGGTCGCGCCGTCGGTCGTCGTCCCACCGAAGGACGAGCTCATCCTCCGCGGCGCGGCCGCCCTCGGCTGGCGCGCCGATCGGATCCGGCGCGACGCGGCGGACTGCGGGGTCTGCGGCTCGTGTCCGTTCGGGTGCGTCCTCGGCGCGAAGCAGTCCGGCATCCGCGTCCACCTGGCGGCCGCGGCCGCCGCCGGCGCCCGGATCGTCGACCGGGTTCGGGTCACGCGGCTGTTGTTCGAGAGTGCGGGCGGAGCGGGAGTGGGTGGCGACGCGGCGGGCAGCGCCCGTCCTCGCGGCGCCGGTCCTGGCGGCCGACGCGTCACCGGCGTCGAGGGCCGCCTGCTGCTCACGGACCCCGCCACCGGGATGCCGATCCTCCGCGATGGCAATCCCACCGCCGCCGAGGTCCGTCGGCTCGTCGTCCGGGCGCCACAGGTCGTGCTCGCTGCCGGGGCGCTCCGCTCACCGGCGGTGCTCCAGGCCTCGGGCGTCGCCCACCCCGCGGCCGGGCGGTACCTGCGGGTCCACCCGGTCGCCGTCATCGCCGCCCGTCTCGTCGAGCCGGCCGACATGTGGCGCGGGACGATGCAGGCCGCGGCGTCGCTCGAGTACCGCGACGGTGATTCCTCGCGCCGCGGCTACGTCATCGAGTCGGCGCCCGGCCATCCGGGCCTGATGGCCCTGGCCCTGCCGTGGGCCGGATCCGCCGATCACGCCGAGCGGATGGCGGCCGCCCGCCACCTCGCGCCGTTGATCGGCATCATTCGGGACGGCGGCGAGGGCCGCACGAGCCTCACCCGCGCCGGCCGGGTGCGGATCGACTACCGGCTCGACGGCGCCGGGGTGGCGACGCTCCGGCACGCCCTGGTCTCGATGGCTCGGCTCGCGCGGGCCGCCGGCGGGGTCGACGAGCTGGTCGCCGTCGCGACGCCGATGGTCAGTCACCACCTCGACGGCACCGGCGCGGGCGCCAGCGGGGGCGTCGGCGAACGGGCCTGGTCGGCATTCGAGGCGCGCCTCGCGGCGATGGACTTCTCGCCGAATCGCGGCGGGGTCTTCTCGGCCCACCAGATGGGCACCGTGCGGATGGGCGCCGATCCGGCGACGCACCCGGCCGACCCCCGCGGCCACGTCCGGCGCGACACGCGCGGTGCGCTCATCGACGGCCTCTATGTCGCCGACGGCTCGACCTTCCCGACGGGCATCGGCGTCAACCCGATGGTCGGGATCATGGCGATGGCCCGACGGGTCAGTCGGACGGTGCTCGCCGAGGCACGATCCGGCTGAATCGGCGCGCCGCGGCGCCGCGAACCATCGACGGCACCTCCACCGCCGGGACGACGGTGGCCGGCTCCTCGATCGCACCCGGCGCGATCTCCTCGGGCCTCCCGCCGGCCATCCGGCTGCGAGCCGTCACGATCATGGCCACCGCGGCGACGATGATCGCCGACGCGACGAGGGTTCGGGCGCTGATCGGCTCGGCGAGGAAGGTCGAACCGAGGCCGACCGCGACCACCGGGTTCACGTAGGCATACGTGCCGACGAGCGGGAGCGGGGCGTGCCGCAGCAGCCACGCATAGGCGGTGAAGGCGACCATGCTGCCGACCACGGCGAGGTAGGCGAGCGCGACGAGCGAGCGGGCGCTGACGGCCTCTGGATGGAGCCGTCCGAACTCGCCCGTCAGGAGGCCCTCCACGACGAGGACCGCGGCCCCGGCGAGCATCTGGAGCCCGGAGGCCATGAGCCCGCTCCGCGGCAGGCGGGCCCGATGGGCCGAGAACAGCGAGCCGTGCGACCACGCGATCGGCGAGACGACGAGGACCGCGATCCCGAGGCCATCGAAGGCGTTGGCCCCGGCGCCGATCGGCCAGACGAGGAGGGCCACGCCCCCGAGCCCGACGACGACGCCGAGGATCGCGAGGCGCGTCAGGCGCTCGCGGAAGTACAGCCAGCCGAAGACGGCGAGCCAGAGCGGCATCATCGCGACGAGGAGCGCGGCAATGCCCGACGCGACGGTCTGCTCGCCGAACGCGACGAAGCCGTTGCCGATGCCGAGCAGCAGGGCTCCGACGATGGCCGAGTCGCGGATCTCGCGCCGCGTCGGCCACGCGAACGCGCCACGGTTGCGGAGCCAGTCCCAGGCGACGAGAAGGCTGCCCGCGACGACGAATCGGATCGCCAGCATCACGAACGGCGGAATGGACTCGATCGCGACCGCGATCCCGAGGTACGTCGAGCCCCACACCAGGTACACCGTCCCGAGGGCGAGCCAGACCGGCAGGCCGGTGGCGTAGCGGCGTGTTGGCATAGCGGGATGGTCCAAGATCGAGGGAGTGTAGCCGGGACTCCCGCCGCCCGTCAGGTGTCGGATCGGTTGCGCCCGGGTCGCGGTCGAGCGGCGGCCGGCCGCGAGCTGGGCTCGGTCCTCAGGCGACGAGCGAGACCGGGCGGCAATGGCGGCATGGCCGGTATCCGGCCGCGGCCGCGGCGGCGAGGCTCGGGAACGCCACGCGATGGCGCTCCGTGACGCGGCGCGCGTCGCGGCACGTCGGGTGGCAGACGATGTGCGTGGTGTCGGAGCCCACGAACCGGACACCGGCCGCGGCCTCGGCCTCGAGGCGTCCCGTGTCGAGGCCCTCCGAGGTGAGGATGCGACGCTTGTTCCCCGGCCCGCCGAGCGAGTACTGGCCGATCGTGCCGTCGCTTCGGACGACGCGATGGCACGGCACGACCAGCGGCACGGGGTTGTGGGCGAGGGCCGTGCCGACGGCGCGAACGGCCTTCGGCCGGCCGATCTCGGCCGCGATCCAACCATACGGCCGGACCTCGCCGCGGGGGATCTCGAGGGCCTTTCGCCAGACCGCGACCTCGAACGACGTGGCGCCCCGGAGGTCGAGCTGGATCCGGGCCCGGCGGTCGCCGGCCAGCCGACGCTCGATCGACCGGGCCAGCGCCGTCGGGAGCGCATCGGCGCGCGCGATCGGCCGGCCGGTGTGGGCGGAGACCGCGGCCTCGAACTCGGCCGAGTCGGCGGCGGTTCCGAGCCACGCGACCCCCCGTCCGTTCCAGGCGACGAAGACCCGCCCGAGCGGCGAGTCGGTGGCGGCGTACCGATCGGCGAGGCCGAGCTCGACGAGGGCGTCGCTCGCCACCCTCGCAGGCGCGGTTGCCCGCAGGTTCGCGAGCCGGTCGAGGAGGGGATCGGCCTGGGGCGAGCTGGTCATCGGAGCACCTCAGTCGCGGCGAAGGCGACGCCGCGCGGCGTGTCGGGGGGGTCGGCGGGTCGAAGGTGGGCATCCCCAGCGCCCCGCGGCGAGCGCGGCCGCTCGAGGAGGTCGCGCAGGCGATCGAGGCCGCGCGAGACCTGGGCCTTGATCGTGCCTTCCGGCCGGCCGAGGGCGGCGGCGGTCTCGGCGACGCTCAGGCCGGCGACGTGGCGGAGGACGATGGGAGTCCGGAGCGAGACCGGCAGCTGGAGCAGGAGCGAGCCCAGCTCTCCTGCCGACTCTCGCTCGACGGCGACCGTGGATGGATCGACGACGGCGTCATCCCTCGGGTCGAACCCGGACGCCGTCAGCGGCTCGAGCGACTGGGCCGGATGGCGATCGGCGAACCGGCGCCGCTTGTTCCGGGCGAGGTTGACCGTGATCGAGGCGAGCCACGGCCGCAGCCGCAGATCGACGATCCGCTCCGACTCGTAGCCGGCGATCGCCCGATGGGCGGCGACGAGCGCGTCCTGGGCGACCTCCTCGGCGTCGCGCCGGTCGCCGAGCAACCGGAGGGCGATCGTGAACAGGTGATCGACGTGGGCCTCGACGAGGTCCGGGAAGGCGCCGTCGAGATCGCGGGCCAGCCGGGCGGCGAGGCTCGTATCGCTGTCCATCACCCTCCTGAACACGTCCGCGCGGCACTCGGTTGCAGGGTTCGTCGCGACTCGGATCTAGAAGCCCAGGACGAGCACGGGCGCGGCCGCGACGAGGGCGGCAGCCGACTGGAGTGCCAGGACCATCATGCCGTGCCGCGGCGCCCGCGGCAGCCAGGTCAGAGCGAAGTAGCCGATGACCGGCAGCTGGGCCGCCATGAGGAGCTGCCACAGGCGGGCCTGTCCGCTCTCATCGGGCTGCGGCGTCGTACCCCAGATCGAGACGTACCAGACGACCATGCCGAGCGCCGCCGCCGACATCGCGATCGGCAGGAAGCCACTCGGTCGGGTGAGCAGCTGGACGACCGACATCGCCGCGGGGTCAGCGAGCCTGGCAGCCGTTCGAACCGGTCGCGGGACGATCACGCCCGCAGAACACGAGCGTCGTCCCGACCGGTCCCCACGCCGTCGCGACGAAGTGGAACGGCCCGATCGTGTACTCGACGTCGAAGCGGAGGACCGCCGTCTCCTCGGTCGGGTCGGGCGTGACCCGCACCAGGAAGGCGCGCCCCTGGTACTGGGCCGGGCCCTTCGGATCGACCGTCACGCCGGTGGCGGGCTCCGGCGAGGCCCAGCCCGGCCCTGGATCAGGCTGGACGCCGAGCATGACGAGCGGCAGCCCGGTGGGACCGTACTGTGATGGATCGTCGCTGTTGAACGACCGCGATCCGAGGATCTCCACCGAGCCCGGGACCGTCACCCCGATCGGGGTCACCCGCACGATCGTGACGGCGACCGGTCCCAGATTCTCGACGAGGGGGCTGAGGTACTCGGGGACTCGCCCCGGGGCATAGTCGATCGTGTCGCCCGCGACGTCGGGCACGGGTGGCTGCTGATCTCCCAGCGGACCGAACGGGATGGCGACGGCGTCGGTCACGTTGAGCGCGACCACGCCGATGACGGCGATGGTCGCGAGGCTGATCGCGATCACGCGTGACCGCTTCATCGTGACGACCCTGACGAAGCGTCCGCCGGGGCGCCACCGCGCGTGGCGGGATCCCGGTGATGGCGAGGGCAACGGGCTCGTGGCACGGTGGGCCGAGGTTAGACGACCCGCCGACGGCGGGAAGGGCCGTTCGTCGCTCGGCGCCGGGTCACGTCGCGAGCGGTCCCCAGCGCACGCCGATCGAGCGTGGCAGGTTCGGGAGCGGCATCGACGCCGCTTCGGTCTCGATCGCCTGCCGTTCCATCGGGGAGAACCGACGCCACGGCTCCACCGTGACGTCCGCCCCGGCCCGGCGCCACGTCCCGGCGACCTCGCCATCGACCAGCACGGCGCCGGGCCAGACCCGCGACGTCCAGAGGGTCGCTGCGCGGTCGGCGTCGGGCACGAGGAGGTCGCGATCGGCGCCGTGCAGCAGGAAGAACGCGTCGCCGCTGGGCAGCAGCCGGGCAGCCGCAGCGGGGTGCCCGGGGTCCCGGAACGAGGGCTCGTCGCTGGCGAGGATCGAGCGACCGCCGACCGGGGTCGCGACCGGGACGAGCTCGGCGGCCAGGGCCTCGAACGCGCCGCCGGCCTCGCGCGGCCCGATGCCCGCCCACTTCGCGAAGGCGGCGGCGGTCGTCGGACCGAAGACGTGGAGGTGTCGACGCGCGAGCTCGAGACGCGCCTCGGCAGCGCTCGTCTCCGGCGCCGGGACGGTCCAGATGATCGGCTGCCGAGCGCCCTCCCAGCGCACCAGGACCCTGCCGGTGGTCGTCGCGTACCGGAGGCTGTTCGCGTTGACGCCCATCGCATCGCCGGCGTCGCCGTAGCCCATGCGCCGCCCGGCGAGGAACGCGTCGAGCCGCTCGGCGGTGTCCATCGCCACGCGGCGGCCGCGAGCGTCGTCGGGGAACCGACCCAGGGTGAAGATGGGCGCGTCGAGCGCGGCGACGACGAAGGCGCTGAACCGTGGGCCCCAGACCTGGACGAGCGTCGGGTCGTCGAGGGCATCGGGCCTCGTGTCGTCCAGTCGCGCATGGATCGACAGCAGGGCGGCCCGGGGCATGCTGTCCTGGAGGCCGGCCCAGGCCGCCGTCCGAAGCGAGTCCGGTCCGAATGGCAGGCGCCGGTCGAGCGCGCCGACCCGCCGGCGGTGGCGGAGGATCTGATCCCGGGTCAGCTCGAGACGCCGGCCTGTCACGTTCTGCCTGAGACCGTCATTCCGGCGCGGCGAGGAGCTCGATCTCGCCGGTCGGCTGGACGAGGAAGATCCAGACGTCCCAGGCGACGTGGCTGACGACCAGCGCTCCGAGTGGGACGCCGGCGGCGTAGAGCGCCGACCAGTGGGCGCCGGCCACGCCCGCCGCCCCGACGAGGGTGAAGTTGCCGGAGCTGACGTGGACGCCGCCGTAGGCCATCGCGGCGAGGGCCGCGCCGGGCCAGCGCCCGAACCGTCGCATGAGCGCCGCCTGGACGAGGCCCCGCCAGAACAGCTCCTCCGCCGGCCCGACGATGGTCGCGAGGCGAGCCGCGATCTCCTCCTTCGGACGGAGCGTCCGCAGGGCGTAGATCTCGCGGATCTCGCGATCACCGGTCGGCACGAAGCGGCGCGCGAAGCGATCCCCGAGCTGGAAGGTCACGTACAGCAGCCCGGCCGAGAGCAGGCCCAGCGGGACGTGCCACCACCGGATCCGGGCCTGCCGCGAGGGTGCGGAGGTGATGAGCGCCAGCGACCCGAGCCCGAGCCCGGTGAGCGTCATCCGTTGCCAGAAGCGCTCCCGCGGGCCGCGAAATGTCGCGCCGAACGCCGCGCTCGCCGAGACGAGCGCGAGCCCGAGGGCCGCGCCGCCCGGCGCGTCGCCGTGGCCGTCGCCGCGGTCCTGGTCGCGAGCCGGGCGCGCCCTGCTGTCCAGGGTCGTGTCGCGGTTCAGGAGCGGATCCAGGCCGAGAGCAGGACCCCGAGCACGAGCAGGGTCCCGAAGGCGAGGTGGAGCCGGGCGGTCTGGAGATCGAGCATCGCGATCGCTCGGGCCTGGCCCGTCGCGCCCAGCTCCGCCGAGCGCATGACCTGGGCCAGCAGCGGCAGCGACAGGATCGCCAGCAGCGACGCCGGTGGCAGGAGCCGGAGCGCGACCGCGAGCCCAAGGCTGATGTAGGCGCCGAGGATGAGGGTCAGGTAGGCGTAGTGGGCCCACTCCTTCCCGATCCGGGCCGACAGCGTCACGATCCCGGCCCGGGTGTCCTCGCTGATGTCGCGCCACTCGTTGCCGTGGAGGATGGCGGCCACGAGACAGCCCACCGGGATCGACAGGACGAGCGCGATGCCGCTCCATGCGCCGGTGATCGCGAAGTAGCTGCCGACGACCATGAGCGGCCCCATCAGCACGAACACCAGCGGCACCCCGAGGGCCCGGTACTTGTACTGGAGTGGGGGCGCGGTGTAGCCCCAGCCGCCGACCAGGCCGAACAGGCCCAGCACGACGATCGCCGGGCCACGCAGGACGATCAGGTACACGCCGATCGCGACGGCCAGGGCGAACGCCAGCGCCGCGGTGACGAACGCTCCGCGCTCGCTCAGCCGGCCCTTGACGATGGCATGGCTGGCCCGTGGGGAGGTGATCGTGTCGACGCCCTGGCGGACGTCGTAGACCTCGTTGACGATGTTTGTGCCGGAGTGGAGGAGCACGCCCCCGAAGAGAGCGGCGATGAACGGCAGGATGTCGAACCGTCCGTCCACGACGGCGAGGGCGCCGCCGGCCAGCACCGGGATGACCGACGCCGTGTAGGCGAACGGACGCAGGATCTCCCACGTGGCGCCCAGTCGGCGCCGGACCCGCTCGATGGTCCCGAGGTGTCGGTCGTCCGCGAGGCTCGGGCGCAGTGGGACCGGCTCGGCCCCCGCGCCGCCCGCGACCGATGCCATGACCATCGGCACGCCCTCGTCGGCAACCGTCGTGGACGCAGAGGCCGGGGACGGCAGCGTCGCGTACAGCGCCGCCGCCTTGAGGAGCTCGTCGATCTGGGCGTCCTCCTGGAGGACCGGCTGGAGGAGCGGCAGCTGCAGCCCGGCCTGGGCGTGGAAGGCCATCGCCTTCGCGGCCACGTCCTCGCGGGTGCCGCAGAGCATGAACGCGTCGAGCAGCTCGTCGGGGATGAGGCGCCCGGCGGTCGTGTAGTCCTCGGCCCGCCAGGCCGCGGCGATCTGGTCGCGGAGCTCGCGCTCGAAGCCGGCGCGGGCCAGGGAGATGTCGGACAGGACCGACATCATGTAGATGACGAACGGCTCGCGCTTCGCCCGGTTGAGCGCCTCGCGGCGGGTCTTGTCGACCAGCGACAGGAGGTAGCCGGCGCTCTCGACGGACGCCGGATCGCGGCCGGCCTCGGTCGCGGCCGCTCGCAGTCGGCCAAGGATGCCGGCGAGCGAGGGGATCGACTCCGCGGGACGGGCCAGGTACGCGTCTGCCTTCTGGCCGGCGAGGGCCACGAATTCCTTGCGGTAGGCGGCGATCGCGATCGGGATCCGGTGAGCCGGCGGGAACATCGGCTGGATGGGCGGGAAGCCGGGCGTTGCCGAGGGCAGCCGCTCGCCGGCCCACAGCGCCCGGATCTCGTCGATGGCCCGGCTCAGCTGCTCGACCGCCGTGACCGGATCGTAGGCGATGCCCATCTGCTTGAGCCGCAGCGGCAGGCCCGTCCCGATGCCCATGACGATCCGCTCGGGCAGGACCTCGTCGAGGGCCGAGCCGGTCATCGCCAGGACGACCGGGTGGCGGGTGAAGATGTTGACCGCGCCGAGGGCCACCCGGAAGCGCTCCTCGACGCGGCCGCGGCCGCCGTCCGCGGCGAGGCCCGCCGCGACGGCCGTCGCGAACGTCACGGCGTCGCGCTCGTAGTACGAGTCGTGGATCCAGAGCGAGTCGAGTCCGGCGTCGCGGGCCCGGCGGGCCCAGTCGACGACGTCGTCGAGGTCGCCGCGGGCGGCGAGGCCGAGGCCGATCTGGCGGGCGAGGGCAGGCATCCCTAGAGCTCCTGGGTCGCGCCGTCCACTCCGATCGCGGTCCGGCCGAGCCCACATGCTACCAGCCAGTAGCCGGTTTTGTTGCGGGCCCTAGTCGGGCACCTCGATGGTGCCCGACCTCAGCCTGCCCTGCACATCCCGACGAGCTCAGGCCTTGACCTCGATCGTGCCCGTCATCGTGTGATGGACCGGGCAGTGGAACGTGTAGGTCCCGGCCGCGCTGAAGACCAGGCTCCCGCTGGAGCCGTGGCCGTAGGCCCCGGTCGTGCAGCTCCCGTCGTCGAGCGCCGCGCCGTGGTTGACGTTGTCCTGGTTGGTGAACGTGATCGCCTGGCCGACCTTGGCGTTGATCGTCCCGGGGTTGAACGAGAAGTTCTGGATCGCGACGGCCACGCCACCCGCGGTGTTCGTGGTCGTCTGGCATGCCGCCGCGGCGGCGCTCGGCGCACCCGCGGTCGGCCCGCCGGCGCTGGAGGCAGCCGCGGACGGGGCAGCGGCGCTCGGAGCGCCTCCGGACGACGCGGCCGGGGACGCCGACGAGCCGCAGGCCGCCAGCGCGACCACGGCGACCGAGACGAGACCAAGCCTGAGGACGA
>DATEZX010000059.1:0-15709 GCA_035255225.1 Candidatus Limnocylindrales bacterium | reverse complement strand
CCCTGCTCCGCGAGGAGTTCCGCAACTTCTTCGGCGGGTTCCCGATGGACGCCCATCCGATGGCCATGCTGAGCTCCGCGGTCAGCGCGCTGTCGACCTTCTACCAGGGCGAGGACGACATCCACGATCCGAAGGATGTCGCGGTGTCCACGGTTCGCCTGATCGCGAAGCTGCCGACGATCGCGGCCGCCGCGTACAAGAAGTCGATCGGCCAGCCGTTCGTGTACCCGGACAACAGCCTCGACTACGAGAGCAACTTCCTGCGGATGATGTTCGCCGTGCCGGCCGAGCCGTACGTGGTCGACGAGGAGGTCGCGAAGGCCCTGCGCGTCCTGCTCATCCTCCATGCGGACCACGAGCAGAACTGCTCGACCTCGACCGTGCGCATGGTCGGTTCGAGCCACGCCAACATGTACGCCTCGATCTCGGCCGGGATCGCCGCGCTGTGGGGCCCGCTCCACGGCGGCGCGAACCAGGAAGTCCTGGAGATGCTCAACGCGATCGTCGCGGACGGCGGCGACGTCGGGCGCTACGTCGACAAGGCCAAGGACCCCAACGACCCGTTCCGCCTGATGGGCTTCGGCCACCGGGTCTACAAGAACTACGACCCGCGGGCCCGGATCATCAAGGCCGCCGCAGACAGCCTCCTCGCCAAGCTCGGCGCCGACGACCACCTCTTCCGGGTGGCCCTCGAGCTCGAGCACGTCGCGCTGCACGACCCGTACTTCGTCGAGCGGAAGCTGTATCCGAACGTCGACTTCTACAGCGGCCTGATCTACCGGGCGCTGGGCATCCCGACCGAGATGTTCACCGTCATGTTCGCGATCGGGCGGCTGCCCGGCTGGATCGCCCAGTGGCGCGAGATGATGGCCGACCCCGGCTTCCGGATCGGGCGGCCGCGGCAGCTGTACATCGGCGCCGGCGAGCGGGCCTACGTCCCGATCCGGGAGCGGTAGCCGGGGCTCGTCCGCATAGAGACGGGCTCGTCCGCATAGAAACGGGCTCGTCCGCGGCGACCTGACCCGGCCAGCGCCGGAGACGCGCGGTCGCAGCCGGCTCAGCCGCCGCCCGGCGCAGCCGTTGCCGGCGTACCCGCCGCGCGCCGGCCGACCGTCAGGCGGCGCCCGCGGTGATCAGCACGATCGCGATCGCGGCCATGGCGACCCCGACGAGGTGCCACGACGCGAGGCGCTCGCGGAGGATCGCCACCGCGAGGACGACGGTCGTCACGGGGTAGAGGGCCGAGAGGACGCCGGCGATGGCGAGCGGGCCGGCCTGCGTGGCCGCGATGTAGAACGCTGTGCCGAGCATGTCGCAGGTCCCGATCGCCGCCACCGCTGGCCAGAGGCGCCGCGGTACCCGCCACGGGATCGCGCCGGCGCCCGAACGGGGTTCGACCGTCCGAGTCGCGGCGCGGTGGCGGACACCGGTCACGGCGATCACGGCACCGATGAGGACCGCCTCGCCGAGCCGCATGAGCGTCAGCGGTCCGAACACCAGGCCGGCGCTGATCCGTGACAGGGTCAAGGTCACGGCGCCGAGCGCCAGCCCGGCGGCGACGCCCCACCGCAGGCCGCTCGGCCGGCCGTCGCGGGCGTCCCCGACCCGCGAGACCACGACAACGCTGGCGATCGCGAGCGCGATCCCGCCGAGCACGGCGACCGGCGGGACGCCCTGGAGCGCGACGCCGGCGACGGCCGGGATCGCCGCGACGAGGACCCCGGTCACCGGCGCGACGACGCCCATCCGGCCTCGTGCGAGCCCGATGTAGAGGCACGACAGCCCGAGCGCCCCGCCGAGGCTCGAGGCGAGCGCCCAGCCGATGTCGGCTGCCGGCGGCGCCGGCTCGCGCAGGCCGGCCGCAACGGCGAGCGACAGCGCGGCCCCGAAGAGCTGGCTCAGGAGGAGCACGCCGGCCACGGGTGCCCGCCGGCTCACGAAACCACCGCCGAAATCGCCGAGGCCCCACGTCAGGGCCGACAGGAGGCCGAGCGAGATGACGGCGAACGGCATCAGCGAAGGGTACGGGGCTGGTCGGCCGCGGGCCCGGCCGGCGGGCGAACGCCGCCTGGGCGCTGACCGGACAGACGCGGGCGTGGCAGCGGGCCAGCGGGCCGCAGGTCCCGCCCCGGACCACGGGCGGGAGGCCCTCCGAGATCAGACCGCCGGGGCGGGAACTGGCCCGGCGCCCTCCGGCGCGGCCGGCGTGTCCTCGGGCGTGACCGCGGTCGGCGCGGGCAGGATGCGGACCGCGTCGGCGGCCTGGTCGTAGCGGGTCGAGGTGGTGAGGTAGATGACCTGGAAGTCGGCGCTGATCTCCTTGAGCAGCTCGAGGGCGCGCTGGGCCCGCTCGTCGTCGAGGGTCACGAACGGGTCGTCGAGGACGAGCGGGGGCCGCCGATCGCCGGTCACGAGCCGCACGAGACCGATCCGGGCGGCCAGGTAGACGAGGTCGAGCGTCCCCTGGCTGAGGGCGGTGACGTCGACCCAATCGCCGCGCTCCGGGGCGTAGACCCGGATGCCGAGGTCGGTGTCGTCGACCGCGACCCGGCGGTACCGGCCCTGCGTCACGCGCTCCAGGTCGGCGACCATGCGTCGCTCGAGATATCGGGTCGCCGTGCGGATCGTGGCGACCTCGGCGGCCTCGATGCCCTTGAGCGCGAGGTCGTAGACCCGGGCGCGCCGGCGGTAGGCGGCGAGCTGCTCGGTGAGCGCGGCCGTGCGCTCGGCATGGCCGGCCACCTCCTCGGCGTCAACCGGGTTCTGGTCGACGCGGGCTCGGGCCTGGGCCTCGTCGTCACGCGCCCGATCGGCGGACCGCTCGGCGTCGGCGACCTCGATCTCGAGGCGCTCCCGGGCCCGCGGCTCCTTGGCGATCGGTCCGAGGTGCTCGATCATCGCGGTCTTCTGCTCGATCTCGACGGCCGCCGCATCGCGCAGCTCCGGCAGTGTCTCGACCGGCTCGCGCCCGACGAGGCCCTCGAGCTGGGCCCGCTTCTGGAGGATGACCGCGACGTGATCCTCCTCACTCCGGACCAGCGTCTCAACGGCCGCGATGTCCGGCAGCTCGATGGCGGCGAGCTGGTCCTGGAGCATGACCTCGGCCATCTGCAGCTCCTGCTCGAGCTGCGACCGGCCGCGGAGGCGGCGCTCGACCTCGGCATCACGCATCGCCTTCGCCCGGTGGAAGTCCTGGGCGCGCAGGCGCTGCTGGCGGCCCAAGACGCCGAGGATCGCGGCAGAGAGGACGAGCAGCGCGGCGAGGAGCGACGGACCCGAGACCTGGACGCCGAACGGACCGGTTCGGGGGACGGACAGGTCGGCCGGCAGGAGGTGGATCGCGTCGGCCAGCGCGATCAGGACGGCGACGGCGATGAGGACGAGGGCGACGATCGCGATCGGGCGCCACGAGCGCGGGGTCGGCGGCTCGACCCGGAACTCGACCTGGACTTCGCTTGCGAGGGCAGCCTTGATCTCGCGGATCCGGACGTCCGTCTCGCGCAGCTTGGCGACGATCTCACGCAGCGTCGGGAGCGCGATCCGGGAGGGATGGCCCGCCTCCATCTCGACGATCTCGGCGTTCACCTGGACCGCGGTGCGGTAGCGCTCGAAGCGCTCCTGGGCGGCGGTTCGCTCGGCGATCAAGCGCTCGGCCATGCGGGCCTTCTCGAGCATCCCGCGGCGTTCCATCAGCGTCGAGTCGGCCTCGGTCCGGCGGTCGCGTGCGCCGGCCAGCGTGTCGCGGTCGCGCTCGAGCTGGGCCAGGGCCGCGTCGCCATTGCGCAGGGCGGCCGATTCGGCGGCGAGCGCGGCCTCCACGGCCTTGATCCGACCCGGGTTCTTGTCGCCCCGGGTGTTGAGCTCGAACAGCGCCCGCTCGAGCTTCTTCTTCGCCCGGCTCGTCCCGCGATCGGCGCCGGAGATCGAGGCCTGGAGGCGATCCCGGAGCGCCGCCTCGTCCCGCTGCAGCCCGTCGAGCTCGTGGTGGCGGACCGAGGCAGTGGACCGGAAGAACGCCTCGCTCGGGATGCCGGTGAGCTCGGCCAGGGCGACGTCGGCCTCGGCCGGGTCGGTCGTCGAGCCGACGCCGTCGTCGACCTCGACGCCCCCGCGAGCGCCGCGGAAGGACTTCTCGACGTGGCCGTGCAGGACGTTGCCCTCGGCGTCGTCCTGCTCGAACTCCAGCCGGACCCACGGCCGGTCATCGTCGCCGACGCCCCAGGTCCGGAGGCCGTCGATGTCCGCCGCCGAGGAGGTCACCCGCCGAGTGAGGGCGAGCTCGAGTGCCCGCTGGATCGTCGTCTTGCCCGACTCGTTGGGGCCGCGGATGACCGTCAGGCCCCGATCCAGCTCGAGGTCCAGGTCGGCGTGGCGGCGCAGGTTGCGGACCTGGAGGCGGGTGATCCTCACAGGGTCACCTCCTCGCCGGCCAGCAGCAGCCGGCCCAGGCGGAGTGCGTCGCGCAGCTCGGCGGCCGGATCGGTCTCGACCTGGGCGAGCTCACCCGAGGCCGAGCCATCGCCGCCCGCGACCCCGCCGTCGGTCGGGGTGCCGGCCTCCGCGGGCTCGGTCGGAAGGGCTGCATCGGTGGCGGCCTCGAGCTCTGCGATCCGGCCCTCCAGGTCATGGATGAACGCCCCGAGGACCGTGTCGGGGGACGGCAGGATGCCCTCCGTGAGCGGGGCCACCGAGCGATCGCGGACGCGGATCCGGAGGAACCGGTCGGCGAGGGCCGCCTCGACCTCGGCGGGGTCGAGATCGAGGGTCTCGGGCCGGACTCCGATCAGGCGGACGTCGAGCGCCAGGTCCGGATCGGCGCGCGCGACGAGCCGGTCGACCAGGGCTGGCTGGCTGCCGACCGTCATGGCGTCGAGGTCGAGCCGCTCGAATTGCGTCTTCGCGACCGCTCGCGGCTCGATCGTGACCCGCTTCTTGCCGGACCTCTCCTCGAGGCTCACGAGGAGCACCGCGCCGGCGCGATCCTGATCGATGGCGACCGCCTCCGGCGCGCCGCTGTAGGCCCACGGCGTCGAGCCGGCCTTGCCCTGGCTCGTCGAGTGCCAGTGGCCGAGGGCCAGGTAGTCGAGGCGGCTGGCCGCGATCTCGTCAGCCGTGACCACGACCTCGTCGCGATCGGTCTGGTTCGGGATCGCGACCGCGGCATGGAGCAGGCCGACGTGCCAGGTCGCACGATCGTCCTTCGAGGCGTCCAGGTCGCGGAGCGGTGAGTGCGGGGCGCGCTTCGTGGCGAAGCAGGGTCCGTGGACGACGAGGTCGAGGGCCTTCAGGACGACGTCGGGCCGATCGGGCGCGAGGACCGTGAGGAAGTCCGAGCCGACGGCTCCGGCCATGGCCGGGAGGTCGTAGGCCCGGTAGATCGACGACCGGTCGTAGACGTCGTGCGTGCCGGGCACGATGACCGTCCGGATCTTGGCCTCCACGAGGCGTCGGAGCTGGGCCACTGCGCGGTCGACGGTCCGTCGCGGCTGGACGTTCGAATCGAAGAGGTCGCCGGCCACGAGGAAGCCGTCGACGCGCTCCGCGAGCGCGACGTCGATCGAGGCCGCGAAGGCCGCGAACTGGCGCTCCCGGAGGGCCGCCGCCCGATCGCCGAGGTCGGTGTGCCTCGCGCCGAGGTGGACGTCCGCCGTATGGAGCAGGCGCAGCATCCTCGGCTCGTTCCCTCCAGCCCCCGCCCGGGACGCCTGG
Organism: Candidatus Limnocylindrales bacterium; assembly: GCA_035255225.1. GTDB lineage: Bacteria > Chloroflexota > Limnocylindria > Limnocylindrales > CSP1-4 > UBA5189. The sequence continues at coordinate 10,000 of DATEZX010000059.1, read as the reverse complement.
CGAGCGAGGCGCCCCCATTGCTCCCCGCTCGCCTCCCCGGATCGTCGAAGGCCATTGTGACAGGTCGCCTGGCACGGCCATGACGCGTTCTGGACGAATGGTTCGCGGCCGGTCGGCCCCGCCGACGGACCGATCCGGCGACCCGATGTATGCTCGGGCCCGCATTCACCCGGTGCGCCCCGACAGGGACTCCGACATCGGCACCAACAGGGTCGCGGCACCGGCTTCGGCCGCCTTCCCCACCTGGTCCGGTCACGTGTCTCCGTTGGTCGCGGACCGCGCAGCTCCATCCTCGCGCTCGGGAGGCTCCTCGTGACCTACGTCGATCGAACCCTGACCTGCGTGGACTGCGGATCCACGTTCATCCACACCGCCGACGATCAGCAGTACTACGCCGAGAAGGGGTTCGCGTCGGATCCCAAGCGCTGCGTCAGCTGCCGCGCCAGCCGGCGCGCGTCGCGTGACGGCGGGTACTCCGCGTCCGACCTGGGTGGCCCGCGGGGCTACGAGCGCACGGCGCCGACCCGCGAGTATTTCGCCGTCCTCTGCTCCGAGTGCGGCAACCAGGCGCAGGTCCCGTTCAAGCCTCGGATGGACCGGCCGGTCTACTGCTCCGACTGCTTCCGGAAGATCCACCCGGACTGACCGCTCGGCCGGCTCCCGGCCGGACATCGACAACGCGCCACTAGACTCGCCGCGGTGAGCCCCCGCCAACGCCTCATCCTCCTCGCCACGATCGCCGGATCGGCGATGGTCTTCCTCGACGGCACGGTCGTGAACGTCGCCCTGCCGAAGATCGGCCAGGAGCTCCCGGCCACGCTGGTCGGCGTCCTCGAGGGCCAGGTCTACGTCAGCGCAGGCTACCTGGCGACGCTGTCGGCCCTCCTTGTCCTGGCCGGCGCGCTGGGCGACCACTACGGCCGGCGTCGGATGTTCAGCCTCGGCCTCATCGGCTTCACGGTCGCCTCGGTCCTGTGCGGCCTGTCGCCCAGCCTCGAGGTCCTGATCCTCGCCCGGATCCTCCAGGGCGTCGCCGGTGCGCTCCTCGTGCCGGGCTCGCTCGCCATCCTGACCGCGACCTTCGAGGGGCCGGCACGGGGCCGGGCGATCGGGCTGTGGGCGGCAGCCACCGCGGCGCTCAACCTCCTCGGCCCGGTCCTCGGCGGGATCCTCGTGACGACGCTCACCTGGCGGCTCGCCTTCCTCATCAACCTCCCGATCGGGCTGGTCGCGATCTGGCTGACCGTCCGGGCCGTGCCCGAGAGCCGGCGCGCGGACGCCGGCTCGCTCGACTGGCTCGGGGCGGCCGTCGTCGGCCTCGCGGTGGCGGGCCTGTCGTTCGGGGCGATCCGCAGCCGCGAGCAGGAGTGGCACGACCCGCTCGCCCTCGGCATCCTCGTCGCGGGCGCGATCGCGGCGGTCGCGTTCCCATTCCTCATGGCCCGCCGGCGCGACCCGCTCGTGCCGCTCGGACTGTTCCGGGACCGCCGGTTCAGCGCGATCAACCTCTCGACGTTCCTCATCTACGGCGCGCTGTACACGCAGTTCGTCGTCCAGAGCCTGTTCCTGCAGGGCGCGCTCGGCTACACGCCGCTCGCCGCAGCGCTCGTCGGCGTCCCGGGCACCCTCTTCCTGATCCTCGTCTCGGCCAAGGCCGGGGAGCTGGCGAGCCGCATCGGTGCCCGGCGGTTCCTCGTCGGCGGGCCGCTGCTGATGGCCGTCGGGGCGTCGGTCTGGCTGCTCGTCGGGGCGAGCTCGACGGCGTGGCTGGCGTCGATCACGGAGCCGGCAACGCTCGTGCCACCCGTTGCGGCGGTCGTCGGGCCGTTCCTGGCCGCCACGATCTTCGGGGCCGGGATCTCGATCGTCGTCGCCCCCCTCACGACGGTGCTCATGTCGTCGGTCCCGGTCGACCGGGCGGGCCTCGGCTCGGCGATCAACAACGCGGTCTCGCGGATCGGCCAGCCGCTCGTGATCGCCGCGGTGTTCATCGGCGTCACCGGGAGCTTCTACGCGACCCTCGCGGCCGCGGTGCCCGGCCTCGACCCGAACGACCCGGCCCTCCACGCCTCGATCCAGCCGCTCAACGCGCCGCCGGAGGGCACGGATCCGGCGATCGTGGTCGCCGCCCGGGCGGCGTCGACCGACGCGTTCCATCTCGCCATCGCCGTCTCGATCGCGCTGCTGCTCCTCGGCGCGGTCGTCAACTGGTGGGGCATCCGCGGCGAGGGCGACGCGCACGCTTCCCACGCCGGCCCGACGGCCGAGGGGCCCCCCTCGGCCGGCTGAGCAACACGACGCGGCGAGGCGCCGGCGCGGCCGGATCGCGGCGCGCGGCGCGGTGACGGGCGCGGCTCAGCGTCGCCGGCGGAGGCGATCGAGGTCGGCCCGCGTGTCGACGTCGGCGAGGGTCTCGCCTGCCGGATCGAGGGCTCGCCACTCGGGCTCGGGCACGGACCGTAGTTCGAGTCTCCGCATGAATCCCTGAAGCGAGCGCTCGCCCGCGACGAGGCACGCAGCCGCGACCTCGGCCGCGACGTCCCGGCGCAGTGCGAGCGGCAACGGGCGAGGTCTGGCGCCCTCTTCCAGCGCGGCGGCCGTCGCTGCCGGGGCGTCGAGCTGCGCGAGCAGCAGCCGCAGGACGCCCGGGCGCAGGCGCGGCATGTCGCCCCCGACGACGAGCGCCACGTCACCACGCCCGGCGCGCAGGCCGGTGGCGAGGCCGCCGAGCGGGCCCTCGAACGGCCGCTCGTCAGCGAGGTAGCGAGCCCCGCTCGAGCTCCCGGAACGGCCGACGACGAGCACCTCGTCGGCGACGCCGCGGACCGCGTCGATCGCGAGCTCGAGGACCGAGCGACCCTCGAGCTCGGCTGCCAGCTTGTCGCCGTCGAACCGAGCCGCCCGCCCGCCGGCGAGCACGATCGCGCTGACCGTCACGGAACCGAGTGGCCTCGCGCGCGTGCCGTGCCTGGCGCGCGCGGGCCGAGCACGTGGCCGGCGTCCGTCCGCCGAAGGATGCCGCGCCGGCCTAGGTCCTCGAGCAGCGCCAGCGCGACGCGCCGGTTGCCGCCGAGGGCGTCGCGGAACGCGGCCGGCGCGAGGGGTCCGCGTTGGGCCATCGCGACCGCGAGATCGCGCACCGTCCCGTAGCGAGGCGCGCACCAGGCGAGATCGTCCTCGACGCGGACGATGCGGCCCGACGCCTCGAGCTGGCGCAAGCCCTCGGGCGGGCAGCCGGCGGCGCGGGCGGCTTCGGCGAGCGAGGGGGGCACGTCCACGTCGAGCGTCGCCTCGAGGCGGGCCATCGACGCGGCCAGCTCATCGCCCCGTGCGATCCGTCGTTCGGTATCGCGGAGACGGTCGCCGGCCCGGGCGAGAGATCCTCCGGCGACGAGGTCGGCGACGACGCGATCGACCGCCGCCGAAGCCTGCGTGGCCGCCGATCGATGGACGGTCGCCTGCCGTCGCAGGTCCCGCGCGAGGTGGGCCCGAAGATCGGCCATCGCGATGCCGTCATCGACCGTCGCCATCGCGGCCGACGCCAGGACCGCTGCGACGTCGGGTGCCAGGAGGCCGGCCCGGAACCCGTGCAGCTCCGTCAGGGCTGCGGCGACCGCCGACCCGTCGTCGCTGCCGTCCCAGCCGGCCGCCACGGCGGCGGCGAGCGCCGACAGGCGCTCCGGCGTGGCCCGGCGACGCGAGACCCCATGCGGCGGACTGGGGTCGAGGATCGTCACCCCGGCGACGACCCGACCCGAGCCAGGATCCCGAATGACAGCTGCGGCGCCCGGCGTCGCGGCGATCGGATGTCCGAGCCGGACGAGCGCCGCGAGGCTCTCACCCACCGCATGGCGTCCACCGGCGGAAGGCACCCCGGCGGCCGCGGCGCCGCCGTCCCGCGTCAGCCACGTCTGACCGGCCGATCGGATGGTCGCTTCGACGCTCTCGGTCCAGAGGTGGAAGCGCAGGGTCGCGCGGGTGCTCGGCGGCCAGGGCCCGTCAACGGCCGCGTCGGCAGCGCTCCCGAGCGCGACCGGACGGCGGAGGGCGACGAGCATGACATCTGTCGAGACGATCCCGTCCCCGGCGGCCAGGACCTGCCCGCGACGCAGCTCGCCGGCCTCGACCCCGGCGACGTTCACCGCGGTCCGCCCACCGTCGGCCCGGTCTGTCCGTCCGTGGTGGACCTGCACCTCCCGCACTCGCACGACCCGACGCTGGCCGCTCGGCTGGAGGCGGAGCTCGGTGCCGTCGCGAAGCGATCCCCCCCGCAGCGTCCCGGTGACGACCGTGCCCCGGCCGCGGACCGTGAACGTCCGGTCGATCGGCAGGCGGAGCGGCCCGGCAGGGCCCGCACGGAGATCGCGGAGGGCGACATCGCGGAGCTCGACCAGGCGCTCGCGCAGGGCCGCGATGCCCGTGCCGGTGGCACCCGAAACGGCGACGCTCGGCGCCCCGGCCATCGACGTCCGGTCGACGAGGGCGCCCACGGCGGCGCCAACCTCGGCCACGCGGGCCGGATCGACGAGGTCGGTCTTCGTGATCGCCACGACCGCGTGCCGCAGCCCCAGCGCGTGGAGCAGCTCGAGGTGCTCCAGGGTCTGTGCCCGCGGCCCGTCGTCGGCCGCGACGACGAGCAGGACGGCGTCGATCTCGCCCGCCCCGACGAGCATGTTGCCGACCAGGCGGTCGTGCCCTGGAACGTCGACGAAGTCGATCGCGGTGCCGTCGTCGAGGGCCAGGTGGGCGAACCCGACGTCGATCGTCATGCCGCGCTCGCGCTCCTCGGGGAGGCGATCAGGATCGATCCCGGTCAGGGCCCGCAGCAGCGTCGTCTTGCCATGGTCGATATGCCCGGCCGTGCCGACGACGACGGTGAGCACGGCTCAGCGCGCCTGGTCGAGGGCCCGCTGGATCGCGGCGACGAGGGCCTCGTCCCGGTCGGGCTCGACGGTCCGCAGGTCGAGGATCAGCCGGTCGCGATCGATCCGGCCGACGACGGGCGGGCCCCCCGAACGGAGCGCAGCGGCGAGCGCATCGGGCTTGCGCCCGGTGAGGGCCACGCCGCGCGAGGGTACGACCGCCCCGGGCAGGGCCCCGCCACCGAACGTCGCATCCGTCGGGATCGCGGTGCCGCCGACGGCCGCCGCGACTCGGGCGGCGCGGGCCTGGAGGTCGGCCAGCGGCGCCGCGACGGCCCGCCACAGTGGGACCTCGGCGGTCGCCCGCCCGCTGCGATACAGGCCGAGGGTCGCCGCGACCGCCGCGAGGGTGACCTTGTCGGGTCGCATCGCCCGAGCCAGCGGATCGCGGCGGACCCGGGCGACGAGGTCGGCTCGGCCCACCATCAGGCCGGCCTGCGGCCCGCCGACGAGCTTGTCGCCGCTGAACGTCACGAGATCCGCGCCGGCGGCGAGGCGCTCCGCCGGCTGCGGCTCATGGGGCAGCCCGAGGTGGGCGGTGTCGAGCAGGGCCCCGCTGCCGAGGTCGTCGACGACGACCGCTCCGTGCCGATGGGCGAGATCCGCGACGACCTCCAGATCGGGGTCCTCGACGAACCCATCCTGGCGGAAGTTGGATCGATGGACCCGCAGGACGAGCTTCGCCCGGCCCTCCGCCAGTGGCTCCTGGAAGTCGGCGGCGCGAGTCCGGTTGGTCGTTCCGACCTCGATGAGCCGGGCTCCGGCGCGCCGGATGATCTCGGGGATCCGCACCCCGCCCCCGATCTCGACGAGCTCGCCACGCGACACGACGACGCCGCCACCGCGGCCCGCGAGCCCGACCGCGAGCGCCACCGCGGCGGCATTGTTGTTCGTCACCAGCGCGTCCTCCGCGCCGGTGAGCTCGATGAGCGCGTCTTCGGCGGCGCGGTAGCGGCGGCCACGCTTGCCGGTCTCGGCGTCCAGCTCGAGGAGGAGCGGCGACTCGGCCGCGGCCCGGGCGGCCTCGATCGCCGCCTGGGGCCACGTCGTCCGGCCAAGATTCGTGTGGATGAGGACGCCGGTGGCGTTGATGACGCCGATCGCGCCGCCCGACCATGCCTCGTCGTGCGCGTCCAATGCCGCGGCGACGTCGGACGCGAGCTCCGAGAGCTGTCGCGCCTCGGCCCGGAGCGAGGCAGCCAGCCGGCGGCGCTCGACCGCGACGACCTCCCGGGCCGCGGCAACGACCGCGCCTCGATCGCGTGCCGCGGCCGCCTCGTCCGGTACCGCGGCGACGAGCCGGTCGACCGACGGCGGCCGGCGGGATGACGACTCGGAGGGGCGGGGCACGGGGCGATTGTGCGGCGGGAGCGCATGGGAGTCGAACCCACCGCGCGACGCCGAGCGCCGCGCCACTCGTTTTGAAGACGAGGCCGGGCACCGGCCCGACCGCACTCCCGTCCCCCAATCCTACCGATGGCCCCGCACGCCTCGATGCTACGGCTCGCCGAGGGCCCGGACGTACCATCGGGGCGATGGCCGCCCTGGACGTCCCGCCCATTCGGCTGACCGAGCTGACCGAATGCGGGGGCTGCGCCGCCAAGCTCGGCGCCGACGCGCTCGCGGAGGCGCTGGCCGGCCTTGGCGTGGTAGGCCCCGGATCCGTGGACGACGGCCGTGACGGCGACGGGCGCCCGGCCGGCCTCATCGCCGGCCTCGACCCACCGGACGATGCCGCGGTCCACCTCGTCGCGCCAGACCTGGCGGTCATCGGGACGCTCGACTTCTTCCCGCCGATCGTCGACGACGCCCGGACGTACGGCGAGATCGCCGCGGCGAACGCCCTGTCGGACGTCTTCGCCATGGGCGGCCGCGTCCTGTTCGCCCTGTCGGTCGCGGCGATCCCGGAGGGCCTGCCGGTCGCGACGTTCCGGGCGATCCTCGACGGGGCGGCCTCGAAGGTCCGCGAGGCCGGCGGCATCCTCGCAGGTGGCCACACGATCCGCGATCCCGAGCCAAAGTACGGGCTCGCCGTGGTCGGGGTGGCCCATCCGGATCGGCTGCTCCGCAAGGGCGGTGCCGAGCCGGGCGACACGCTCATCCTGACGAAGCGCCTCGGGACCGGCCTGCTCGTGAGCGGCCGCCGCAGGGCTGCGGGCCGGACGTCGGATCCCGACCTCACGTTGGCGGTCGACCAGATGCGAGACCTGAACCTGGCCGCATCGCGGGTCCTCGTCGACCACGGCGTCCGAGCCGCGACCGACGTGACCGGCTTCGGGCTCCTCGGTCACGGCCTTGAGATGGCACGGGCATCCCGGACGCGCTTCGTCTTCGAGGCCGCCGCCCTGCCCGCCCTGGACGGCGCCCTCGACCTCGCCCGCGCCGGCGTCGGGACGACGGGCGCCGGCCACAACCGCCGGTTCGTGGCCCCGGCCCTCGCAGTCGGTCCAGATGTCTCGCCGGAACTGGTTGCCCTTGCCCTCGACCCGCAGACCTCGGGTGGTCTCCTGGCCGCCGTGGCGCCGGACGTCCTGCCCGGGGTCGAGTCGGCGCTCGAGGCAGCGGGCGTCCCGAGCTGGCGAGTCGGGCACGTCGAGCCCTCGAGCGAACCCGCCGTCGCCCTGACGTGAGGGCTTGACGGCCGTGGCGGTCCTCGACTGGCGCTGCGCGTCCTCCGGTGGGCCGGCTTGACCGTCGAGTTAGCGTCCTGGGGAGCGTCAGGTCCGAGGCTTGTGGTGCAGCGGGTGGCGGAGATCCCGCATCTCGTGCTCCCAGGCCTCCTGCTGCTCTCGAGTCAGGTTCGTCGGCAGGCGCCCATCCGACGGGACGTGGTGTGGCCCGGCGTGGCCTCGCTCCTCGTCACATCCCCAGAGCGAGAAATCGGTCTTCCAGCCGCAGCGGTTCAGGAGTCGCAGTCCGAGCGGGCTCATCGCCACGACTCTGCGGGCGCACGGCACGGAATCAAGGACCGTTCGTCAGGATGACGTCCGTGCTGACGCGGGCGCCAAGACCCGGGTACCCACGTTCAGGTCGGGCGCGGCAGACTGCAGGCGGTATGGTCTCGGTCCAAAGCCGGGGCTCTGACGCGGGACGCCTACGATGACCGCCGCCCGACGCGGCGTAGGACCGAGCGCCCGGAGGCTGGAGGCAGACATGTCCGACTACCTCGCCGAGACGACCGATCTGCTGGGTCGCACGCCGGGCGTGCTCCGAGCGCTGCTCCAGCACGCCCCGCGGGCCTGGGTCGACACGCCCGACACCGACGGCGGCTGGCGGCCGCGCGACGTCGTCGGCCACCTCATCACCGCCGAGCTGACCAACTGGATCGGCCGGGCGAAGCGGATCCTCGAGGACGGCACCAGCCGCCCGTTCGACGCGTTCGATCGCGTCGCGATGCTCGAGCGTGATCGCGACGCGACGCTCGACGAGCTGATCGAGCGGTTCGCCGAGCTGCGGGCCGCGAACCTCGTGACGCTGGCCGAGCTCGCCACGGATGCCGACCTCGACCGGCGCGGCCTCCACCCGTCGCTCGGCGAGGTGACGCTGCGCGAGCTCGTGTCGACATGGGCCGTCCATGACCTCGACCACGTCGCCCAGATCTACGCCGGCATGGCCGGCTCGCACGACGCCGATGTCGGGCCGTGGAAGGCCAACCTCGGGATCCTGCTTCGACGCGACGACCCTGCCGCCATCGCCCGCTGACCGTCGCTCTGGCGCTACGCCGACTTCATCATGAAGCGGTGGGCCGGCCAGGCGGCGCCTGGGCTCAGCTCGGTCGTGACTTGATCAGGAGCCGGCCAGCAGCTGCACGACCGGGGCGAGCGCCTCCACCGCGGCCGGCGTGTCGGGTCGGAGCTGCACCTGCAGATGCGACATGCCGAGATCCGCGTAGCGGCGTAGCGCGGCGGCGATCGCCTCCGGGGTGCCCCGCAGCTCGCGCTCCCCTGGGGGCCGGGCACCCGCGGCGCCCGCGGGACCCGGGGCATCGTCGGCCACCGTCCGGACGAGCACCTCGGCCGATCGAGTGAGCGTGGCGGGCTCGCGACCGACCGCCGCGCAGGCCTCGTCGACGGCGGCGACGAGTGGCCGAAGCTCGTCGGGCGTTCGCATGCCGGCGTTCCACTCGTCGGCCAGCTCGGCAGCCAGGCGGAGCATCCGCGGCCCGGCCGCGCCGACCATGACCGGCAGCCCCGACGGTCGCGGGCCGCGGGGCTCGAGGCGGGCCCCGCGAGCCTGGGCATAGGGCCCGTCGTAGTCGGCCCGCCCGGTCCGAAGCAGGGACGTGATGATCCGCAGGGCATCCTCGAACCGGTCGAAGCGATGGTCGAACGCGACGCCGAAGGCCCGGTACTCCGGTTCGTTCCAGCCGGCGCCGAGGCCGAGGACGACTCGCCCGCCGCTGACCTCGTCGAGTGTCTCGGCCATCTTCGCCAGCAGCGCCGGGTTGCGGAGCGGCGCAGCCGTCACGTATGTCCCGAGGCGCGCGCGACTCGTGCTCGCCGCGAGAGCGCTCAGCAGCGTCCACGACTCCCAGGCGCCGTGCCACTCGCCGTCGGGATCGCCGAACCCGAGGTGGTCGCTGACCCAGACCGCGTCGAGCCCGATCGTCTCGGCCGTCCTCGCCATCGCCAGGATGTCCGCCCAGCGCGGCGTCGCACCGTCCATCGAGCCCTCGACGTAGGGCAGGTTCAGGCCGAGGGTCATCGGCTTCGAACGGGCGGTGTCGGGCGGGGGCACCGCCCGATGATGCGCCGCGCCCGGCAGCCGCGCCGGGCGGCACAATGCGGGCCATGGTCGCGGCGCCCGCTGCCGTTCATGTCCCGCGTCGCCGGCCGTTCCTGGCAACGGTCCTGGCGATCGTCGCGATCCTCGAGGCCGCGGTCGTGCTCGTCCTCGGAATTCGGGGCGACGTCCGCTTCCAGATCCTGCTCGATCTCGCGTCGATCGGGTTCCTGTCGACCATCGTGCTGTTCCCGCTCGTCGGTGCCCTGGTCCTGCGGCGCCGGCCGCAGACGGCGGTCGCCTGGCTCATGTGTGCCATGGGCATCGGCATCGGGACGGGCCTCGTCCTGTTCGCG
>DATEZX010000058.1:0-2848 GCA_035255225.1 Candidatus Limnocylindrales bacterium | reverse complement strand
GATGGTCGAAGGTGGCCGGCAGGATCCACGCGTACATCGGCCTCGGCGCGAACGTCGGCGACCCACGCCGGACGCTCGAGCGGGCCGTGGCGTCGCTCGCCTCCCTGCCCGGTGCGCGCCTCGTCGGCGTGTCCCGGCTCTACCGGACCAGGCCCGTCGGCGTCCTCGACCAGCCGGACTTCCTGAACGCCGTCGCGGCACTCGATCTGCCGACGCCCAGCGACCCGACGCGCGGCGCCATCGACCTGCTCGTCGCGCTCAAGCGCCTCGAGCGCGAGTCAGGCCGCCGACATCGGCGACGTTGGGGCCCGCGGGAGCTCGACCTCGACCTGCTCCTGTACGGCGACCATCGGATCGTCACCGACCGCCCGCCGGGGGCTGCACCGGCCTCGGACGCCCTCGACCCGGCGGCGGCAACGCCCCTCCTCGAGGTCCCGCACCCTTCGCTCGGCGAGCGACTGTTCGTGCTCGCCCCGCTGGCCGACCTCGCGCCAGGCCTGGTGCCGCCGGGTCGGGTTTCGAGCATCGAGGCGACACGCGTCCGTCGACTCGGCGTCGAGGGCCCGGATGCGGTCGTCGCGATCGGCGCCTGGGACCGGGCGGCGGGAGCCTGGCGGGCCTGAGCGCCGGGCCCGCGCGGCCGAACGGCTCTGGCGTGGACGCGGCCGACCGCTACCGTGCCGGCATGGACCGCTGGACGCTCCGCCAGGTCGTCCACTTCGAGCCGAGCGATTTCCTTCACGACGGCGTCGCCCACTTCGGCTTCCACCTCCGCGACGGCCGCTACGTGCCGATCGCGCACCCGCGCCATGTCCTCGGGCTCGTGGAGCGCGACGGCAGCCTCGCGTGGACCGCGGGCGTCGCACCGGTCGTCGACGGCGTGCCGCACATCGCGGTGGCCCTCGACTACCCGATGTACGCCGACGAGCTGCCCGACGGCTCGCTCCTGGTGTCGAACCTCGGCACCGCGGTCGTCGTTCGCATCGACCCGGAGCGCGGGCGGGCCTCGACGTTCGTCGATGGCCGCCGGCTCGGGATGGTGGACATGGGCAACTGCCTGCTCGGGCCGGGTGGCGATCTCTGGATCAGCGAGGTCACCGGCTGCCGCGTCTGGCGGCTCGATGCCGGCGGACGGGTCATCGAGGTGCTCGGCGATCGGGCCGGCGGCGACCTGGCGACCGAGGCGAGCTTCGAGGACGCCCGCTTCTCGTGGATCTACGACCTGCGCGCCGGGCCCGATGGCCGGATCTACGTCCTCGACAGCCGCCACTTCTCGCTCCGGGCGATCGACCCGGTGGCACGACGAGTGGTCGTCGTTGCCGGGACCGGCGAGTGCGGTTTCGAGGGCGACGGCGGCGACGCGCGACGGGCGACCTTCGGGAGCGACCCTGCTGCCCAGTTCGACGGGCCGATCTCCCTGGCACTCGACGAGCGCGGGAACGCGTTCGTCGGCGATCGGCAGAACCGTCGGCTCCGGATGGTCGATGCCGACACCGGGACGATCACGACGATCGCGGGCCGCCCCGATGCCGATCCCGCTCGGCCGAACGACCCCTCCGAGCGCGACCCGCTGCGGCTGAGCCTGCCCCAGATCTCCAGCCTGGACTACGCCGCCGGTCGCCTGTACGTCCCGACGGACCTCGATTCGGGCGGCGATCTCGCCATCCTCGAGCGCGAGGCGGGGCGCGAGGCGGGGCGCGAGGCGGGGCGCGAGGCGACCTGAAGCCCGCCCGACCGCGCGGGCCGCTACCTCAGGACTCGCGGCCGGATCGGGGTCTCCTCGACCTGGTTGCCCTTGCGCCGCTCGACCCGGAAGGCGCTCGAGCCCGGCAGCGAGGCGACCGCGCCGGCCAGCTCGCTGCCCTCGAACAGCAGCCCGACTCCGTCGTCGGCCGCGTAGCCGTCCGCCAGGGCGCCGGAGCCGACGAGCTCGGCGTAGCGGGGCCGGCGCAGCGATTCGCTGTCGTAGTGGGGGCAGAAGCTGCCCTTGAGGAACCCGAGGCCATCGCCCATCGCGGCCAACCCTCGCCCGAACGAGTCCGTCAGGCTGGCGTCGAACCAGCAGTTCGCGCCCGCCGACGAGCCGGCCAGCACGACGCCGGCCTGCCAGGCCTTGCGGAGCGCGACGTCGACGCCGTGGATGCGCCAGATGGCCAGCATGTTCGCGGTGTTGCCGCCGCCGACGTAGATCGCGTCCTGCTGCAGGAGGAAGCCCTCGATGTCGGCGACCTGGCGGTCGAACAGCCCGAGGTGGCTCGCTTCGGCCCGCTGGGCGAAGTAGGCGTAGAACTGGGCGAGGTACTCCCAGTTGTCGCCGCTGGCGGTCGTGATGCAGCACACCCGCGGCCGCTCGCGACCGGTGAGGTCGAGCAGGTACTCGTGCATCGGGCCGTCGGTCGACGTCGGCTGGAGCGAATCGCCGGCGAGGGCGAGGATCCGCGGTGTCGAGCCGGCCATTCGGGACGCGCGCCGAGGGCGGGGTCGTGCGGCCGGCTAGAGCCGGACGCTCGGCGGACGGGACCGGTCGAACATGTGGACCGTGTCCACGAACCGGACCGTCTTGGTCTGGTAGGCCATGACCAGGGTGTGGGTCCGCGCGCCACCGCCGAAGAACCGGACGCCCTGGAGGAGGTCGCCGGCAGTGACCCCGGTGGCCGCGAAGACGAGGTTCTCGCCCGAGGCGAGGTCCTCGGTCGTGTAGATCCGGCTCTCGTCGCCGTGGCCCATGCGCGCCCCGCGCGCCCGCTCGTCGTCGTTGCGGTAGCGGAAGCGGGCCTGGATCTCGCCGCCCAGGCAGCGCAGCGCCGCGGCCGTGATGACGCCCTCCGGGGCGCCGCCGATGCCCATG
>DATEZX010000057.1:0-7551 GCA_035255225.1 Candidatus Limnocylindrales bacterium | reverse complement strand
ACCGCAGCTCGGCGACTCGATTGGCCAGGATCCGGGCGGGGCTCCCCGCGGCCCCGGCGGCGCTCGTGTCGACCGGCATGGTCAGCGCCACCCCGGCCTCGGACGCGGCCCGCTCCAGGGCGGCAAGCTCTTCCGCGGCGCGCGTCGCGCCGGCGCGCAGGCGATCCGCCTGGGCGAGGAGCCAGGCGGCCTCGCGGGCGGCCGTCTCGGCGCGTCGTGCGGCCGTGGCCTCTGCGACCTCGGCCTCGCGGCGACGATCGGTCGCGGCGGCGGCAACCGCACGCGCCGTCGCGAGCTGGTCGCGGGCGGCGCCTTCGTCGAGGGCACGCTGGTCCCGCTCGAGCCGGGTCGCCCGCGCCGCCTCGTCCGTGCGCCCGAGGTCCACTGCCAGCCGCTCGGCCTCGGCCCGCAGCGCAAGCGGGCCGGCTGCCGGCCCGAGCTCGACGACGACATCCCCGACGATGGCCCCGCCATCACGAGGGACCGCGACCCAGCCGGGCGGCAGCAGCTCCTGGACCGCGAGGCAGGCCGCGAGGTCCGGCAGCCAGACCGCGCGCCCGAGCAGCTTCCGCGCCGCTCCGGATGGGTCATCCCGCACGGCGTCCGCGAGGAGTCCCCCGCCGGCCGCCATGACCGCCGCCCGGAGGCGCTCGGTCCCCCCGAGTGACGCCTGCTCGTGCAGGGCCTGCTCCACGGCCACGCGTCCGTGCCGATCCGTCAGACCGGTCACGTCGGGGCGTCCGACGACGAGATCCGACGCGGCCGCGGAGAGCACGGCACCGACCGCCGCGAGCATGGCCGGATCGAGGCTCAGCCCCTCGGTCACGCGCGTCCCGCCCGCCGCGATCGCGGCGCGCGCGAGGGCGTCGGACTCGGCAGCCTCGATCCTCGCTTCGACCGCCTCGAGGCGCGCACGAGACGCGGCGGCCCGCGCGGTCACCGCGGCGACCCGCTCGGCGGCCCGCGCACTGGCCTCGATCGCGGCGGCGGCGAGCGCGGCAGTGGCCGCCTCCGCGTCCCGCGCTCGGCGTTCCTCGGCGACCGCCTCGGACAGCCGATCGGCGGCCTCGCCTCGACCAGCCTCGGCGTCCGCGCGCGCCTGCTCCGCGGTCGCGGCCCGCACGGCCTCGGCGTCGGCCTGCTGCCGCAGCTCGTCTCGCCGGCGTCGGGCGAGGTCCAGGTCGGCCGTCCTGGCGGCCTCCGTCCGGCGAGCGACCGCTCGATCGGCATCGGCCGCCCGGTCGGCCGAGCCCACCAACGCAAGCTCGGCCTCGGCGGCGGCGACGGCGGCCTCGGCGCCACGGAGGTCCGCCTCGAGGCTCGGATCGACGGCGACCGGCAGCAGCGCCACCGCTCGCCTGTCAGCAGCGAGACCGGTCTCGACCGACTGCCGCTCGTCGGCCAGCCGCTCCAGGTCGCGGAGGAGGGCCGCTTCGTCCTGGGCGGCTGCCGCCGCAGCCAGGCGGGCAGTCGTCAGGCCATCGCGGGCCGCGTCGGCCTCGCGCCGAGCATCGGCCTCGGAGGCAGCGCGTGCGGCCAGCCGATCGGCGACCCCCGCCGCGGCCTGCTCGCGCTCGGCGAGGGTGCGCATCGCGGCCTCGATCGCCTCGCGGGTGCCCGCGAGCCTCGTCTCAGCCGTCGCGAGGCGGGTCGAGACGGTATGCCAGCGAGCGTGCGCGGCGGCCAGCAGCGCCGCGGCGAGATCATCGCCCGCGTCGCGTCGATTGGCCTGCTGCTCGGCTTGCGCGGCCAGGCGCCGGACCTGGGGTCGCAGCTCGGCGACGACGTCTTCAACCCGGGCGAGATTCGCCTCGGACTCGACGAGCTGCTCCTCGGCGCGGCGCCGCCGGCGCTCGTGACGCCGGACACCCGCCACCTCCTCGAACAGCGGCCGGCGCTCCTCGGGCCGCAGGGCAAGGGCCTGGTCGACCATGCCCTGGCCGATGAACAGGAACGCGTTCTCGGCGAGATGGGCAGCCTCGAGGAGGTCGACGAGATCGCGCAGCCGGACCCGTTGCCGATTGAGGAGGTACTCGTTCTCGCCCGAGCGATACAGCCGCCGTCCGAGCTCGACCGTCCCGAACTCGACCGGGAGGAGTGCATCGGCGTTGTCGAGGACCAGCTGGACGTCGGCCATCCCGAGCGCGGGCCGGCGCTCAGATCCGGCCCAGATGACGTCCTCGGCCTTCCGGGTCCGGAGCGCGCGGCCCTGCTCGCCGAGCGCCCAGCGGAGCGCGTCGGCGAGGTTGCTCTTGCCAGAGCCGTTGGGCCCGACGACGGCGCTGATCCCGGAACCGAACGTGACATGCGTCCGCTCGGCGAACGACTTGAAGCCCTGCAGGCGCACGGACAGCAGGCGGGCGGGAGCCGTCACGGGGCACTCCGTGCGTCGAGCACCTCGGACGCGGACGAAGCGGCGTCGGTGGTCTCTGCGGCCCCGGTGGTCTCTACGGCCTCGGTGGTCTCTGCGGCCCCCGATGGCCGGGCGGCGTCAGCTGCATCGCCAGCGTCGCCGGTGCGCGCCTCGAGGACCGCGATCGCCTCGGCGGCGGCCGCCGTCTCGGCCTGCCGGCGAGAGGGCCCGACGCCCATCCCGAGGGTCTCGTCGGCGATCTCGACCTCGACCCGGAAGACCTTCTGGTGGTCGGGACCGACGGCCTCGACGAGCCGGTACGCGGGGCGCGTGCCGAGCCGCTGCTGGGCGAACTCCTGGAGCCGGCTCTTGGGGCTCTTGAGGTCGGTCGGCGGGGGCTCGGCCTCGATCTCCGGGCGGGCCGTGTCGAGGATCCAGTCCCGGACCGCCTCCCAGCCGAGGTCGAGCAGGATCGCGCCGGCGACCGCCTCGAACGTCGATGCGAGGAGCGCCGGCCGGGGCTCGCGGTCGTGCGCCGTCTCGCCCTCACCGAGGACGACGAACGCGCCGAGGTCGATCCGCTCGGCCAGCCGGGCCAGGCCGGTGGTGCTCACGATCGACGCGCGGCGGGCCGAGAGCAGCCCCTCGTCGTCCTCGGGGTGGCGGCGGTACAGGGCCTCGGAGACCGCGAGATTGACGACGGCGTCGCCGAGGAGCTCCAGGCGCTCGTTGTGCCCGGCGGCCCCGCCGGGATGCTCATGCAGCCAGGACGAATGCGTCAGGGCCTGGCCGAGCAATGGTCGATCGCGGATCGGGAGTCCGAGCTGTTCGGCGAGGCGCTCGGCGCGCTCCACGATCCCGGGGGCGGGTGGGCGGTCGCGGGGTGGTGGGCCGGGTCAGGACCCGATCCGCTCGTCGATGTACTCGACGGCGTCGCCGACGGTGCGGATCTTCTCGGCGTCCTCGTCCGAGATCTCGGTGCCGAACTCTTCCTCGAGGCTCATGATCAGCTCGACCAGGTCGAGCGAGTCGGCGTTCAGGTCGTCGACGAACGAAGCCTCGGGCTTGACCTCGTCCTCATCGACGCCGAGCTGCTCGACGACGATCTTCTTGAGACGCTCGTAGGTCGTGGCCACGAACTCCCTCCTCGGAGCTGGGTGTCGGTGCCTGGATGTCTGCGGATTCGCGGGCGACGTGCCCGAGGACGCCATTCATGAGGCGCCGCATCGGGTCACCACTGTAGATCCGTGCCAGTTCCACCCACTCGGCGATCGCCACCCTGGGCGGCGTCGCGGAGTGTAGCACCTCGGATAGGGCGCACCGGAGCAGGGCGCGGTCCATCCGGGCCAGCTGGACGACGGGGTATTGGGGCGCCATCCGCTCGATGAGGGCGTCGATCGTGACGCGCTGGACGACCGCTTGACCGACGATCCGCCGGGCCAGATCGCCGGCTGCCGGGTCGGCCTCGGTCTCGGCCAGGTGGCGCTCCAGCACGGCCGTCGCGGTCCGCTGGCCGAACTCGGCCTCGAAGACCGCGGCGAGCGCCACCCGACGACCGGCCCGCATCGACCGCGTCCGGTCACTCGAGCGGGACCGCTCGTCCGATCGGGTCCTGGGGCCCGACCGAGCTCGATGTCCCGGCCCGGTCACCTCGGCCCCGGCCACTCAGGCGCCGATGCCGTCGACCAGCACGGTCACCGAGGCGACCTGCAGGCCGAGGAGGCGCTCGATGGCGGTCCCGACGGCGGCCCGGACGCTCGCCGCCGCGGCCACGAGGTCGGCGCCGGGCCGGGCGACGAGCCACAGCCGGACCGACACTTCACCGCCGCGGACGCGCACGCGGATCGGCGACCCTGCGAGGGCGACTCGCCACGCGGGCGCGGCGCGGCCGACGCGAAGGACCTCCGGGACCTCCAGCGCGGCGAGGCGAGCGACCTCGGCGATGACGCCGCGACCGACGCTGAGGAGGGGTGGTGGGCCGTCGGTCATGCGGGCGCCTCCTCCGGCGCCGGGGCCGCCGGCTCCGAGCGGTCCGCCTCGGGGTGCTCGTGGCGGAGGGCCTCCGCGATCCGGTCCGGAACCCGCTCGCGGGCCATCCGGGCGGCCACCTCGAGCGCGAAGCCGATCATCCGCCGGCGCGCCCGGCCGTGGGTGATGATGACGCCGCCCTTCACGCCCAGCAGCGGCGACCCGCCGGCCTTCTCGTAGTCGAAGAGATCCCGAATCCGGCCGACGCCTGGCCGGAGGAGCAGGTACGCGAGGCGGCCCCGGAGGCCCGTCTGGAACTGCTCCCGGAAGAGATCGAAGATGAAGGCCGAGAGGCCCTCGAAGAACTTGATGACGACGTTCCCGACGACCGCGTCGGTGACGATGACGTCGGCCATGTCGGCCACGAGGTCCTTGCCCTCGACGTTGCCGACGAAGCGGAGGCCCGAGTCGTCCAGCAGCTCCGTGGCTCGCTGGATGCGGAGGTCGCCCTTGCCCTTCTCCTCGCCGATCGAGAGCAGCGCGACCCGCGGCGACTCGATGCCCAGCACCCGCTCCGCGAAGATCGCGCCCATCCGCGCGTACTGGGCCAGGTTCTCGGCCGATGAGTCGGGGTTGGCGCCGATGTCGAGCAGCACGAACGGCGTCCCGCGGCGAACCATCTGGACGGCAAGCGCGGGCCGATCGACCCACGGCAGGCGACCGATCCGCAGGACCGCGGCGGCCATGCCCGCCCCGGTGTGGCCGGCGGTGACGACCGCATCGGCCTCGCCGCGATGGACCAGCTCGCAGGCGACGAGGATCGAGGCATCCTTCTTCTCGCGAAGGGCGAGCGCCGGGTGCTCGTCCATCTCGACGACCTGCGAGGCCGGGCTGACGATGACGTTCGACGGCAGCGTCGGAGCCACGGCCCGGATCCGGCCTTCGTGGCCCACGAGGATGACCACGTCCTGCGGGTTGGCGGTGGCGTAGCCGATCGCGCCCGGCACGAGCTCGCCTGGGCCGTGGTCGCCGCCCATCGCGTCGACCGCGATGCGTACGCCAGTCAGGGACGCCTCGCTCGACCGTGGCAACGTCCAGCTCGCCATCGGGCGGCGTCGCTCAGGAAGCGGACGGGGCCTCGTCCTTGGGCTGCTTCAGCTCGAGGACCGGCCGGCCGCCGTAGAAGCCGCAGGTCGGGCAGGCGCGGTGGGCGCGCTTCGGCGAGTGGCAGTGCGGGCACTCCTCGAGCTGGGGCAGCGCGAGGGCCTGGTGCGCGCGCCGATCCCCCTGTCGGGCATGGGAGACCTTGCGCTTCGGCACACCCATCGGGTCGTGATGCTCCTTTCGATTCCTCGCGTTCGAGCCACCGCCCGACGCGCGGCGCGCCGGACCGGCGCCGTCGTCTCGTCGGGACGCGCTCCGTCACCGGGCCCGGTGCGGGGCGGCGAGGGCCGCGGCGGAGTCTATCCGGTCTCGTCCGGGCCGTCGACCCGAAAGCCGCGGAGCACCTCGAGGCGCGGGTCGACGTCGTCGTCGGGATGGGCCTCGTGGTCGGGGCCGAGTCGCTGGCCGCACGTCGGGCACAGCCCGGGGCAGTCCGGCTCGCACAGCGGCGCGATCGGCTCGGCCAGCGAGATGGCCTGACCGACCAGCTCGCCGACGTCCAGCTGGTGGTGGTCATCGAGTCGCGCCACATCCGGCTCGGCGGACGTGTCGAGCGGAGCGCCGGTGGTCAGCTCGACGCTGGGCAGGGCCTCCTCGTCGAGGTCGACCCCGATCGGGATCTCGACGTCGCGCAGGCAGCGCGAGCACTGGCCATCGATCGCCGCTTCGAAGTGGGCCTCCACCAACACGCCCCGATTGGTCCAGGCGATCGTGACGCGACCCTCGAGCGGCTCGGCGAGCCGAAGCCCGTCGGGCAGCGGGATCACCGCGCCGTGGACCGGGAACACGCGCCGCTCGCCGGGCGGCTCGGCGAGCAGGCCCGCCAGCGGGTAGACGAGGGGCGCCGGCCCCGTCATCGCGATGGCGACCGAGACCCTGCCTCCGCGGCCACCGCCTCGACCTCGAGCGCCAGCTCGTCGTGGCCGTTGCCTTCGTCCGCGCCGCCGCGCAGCTGGTCGCGCCGGTCGTCGAGGACGTCGATGCCCTTCCGAATCGCCGCCAGCGTCTTCTCGACCTCGGTCTGGAGCGCCAGGAGGACCTGCGTCGCGTACGAGTCGGCGCCCTCCGCGACCTCGCGGCCGGCGGCCTCCGCCGCCGCCACGATGTGCCGGCCTTCCGCCTCGGCTCCCTCGGTCAGACCGCGCTCGCTGATCAGGAAGGCGGCCTGCTCCTGGGCGCGGCTCACGATCCGGGTCGCCTCCTCGTTGGCCTTCTCGAGGATCCGCTCGCCCTCGGCGTTGATGCGCTTGGCGGCCTGGACCTCCTCCGGGATCGCGACCCGCAGCTGGTCGATGAGCTCCAGGATGGCGTCACGGTCGACGAACGTCTTGCGCGTCCCGGGCACGCCGGTGCCGGTCGCGACCTGCGACTCGAGTCGTTCGAGGAGGAAGATGATGTCCACCGGAGGCCTCGCGCTGCTGCCCGGGTCGGCGCATCAAGTATGGCACGGCCCCGGGCGGGCCCGAGGCCCGGATCTGGACTCAGCGGTGCGCGAACGCCGCGCGCAGGGCGTCGACGGCCGCAGTCGGGATCATGCCCCTGACCTCGCCGCCGAACGACGCGATCTCCTTGACGAGGCTCGAGCTGACATAGCCGTGCTCGGCGGCCGTCATGAAGAAGACCGTGTCGACGTCGGGCGCCAGGCGGCGGTTGTTGTGGGCGAGCTGGAGCTCGGTCTCGAAATCCGAGACCGCCCGCAGGCCACGCACGATCGACCGCGCCTCGTGAGCGTGGGCCGCCGCGACGGTCAGGCCGTCGAACGTGGTGACCGCCACCCGATCGATGGGCAGGCCGGCCTCGCGAACGGCGGCGTCGATGACCGCGACCCGCGTGGCCACGTCGAGGAGCGGGGCCTTGCGAGGATTGGCGAGCACCGCCACGACGACCCGGTCGAAGACGCCCAGCGCCCGGGCGAGGACGTCGAGGTGGCCGTTGGTGATGGGATCGAAGGACCCGGGGTAGAGCGCGACCTTCATCCGGCCTCCGCGTCGGACCAGCGATAGAACGTCAGGGCCGACTCCCCGAAGCGACGTTCGCGGCTCGATGCTAGCAGGCCGATCCGGGCC
>DATEZX010000056.1:0-4443 GCA_035255225.1 Candidatus Limnocylindrales bacterium | reverse complement strand
AGCGGTGCCCCTCCAGCTCCTGACCGAGCGCCTCGCCCGGGCACGTGGCACCAACCCCGACCCGATTCGCCGCGACGACCCGCGCTACCTCGCCGCCGCGGCGGCCGCCGAGGGCGACGCCTGAGGCGTGGCGTCCTGCATCGGCGAGGCCCCCGCCTCGCGATCCCGGCGTCAGACCTTCCCGATCAGCTCCGTGGCGAGCAGCTCGATCATGGCGTGGTCCCAGGGCAGGAAGTCCTGGAGCATGATCCGCTCGATTCCCGCGTCGGCGAACCGGCGGACCATCGACCGCGCCTCTTCCGGCGTTCCGACGATCCAGCGCTTCCGGCGGCCTTCGAGCCAGCTCTCGGCGTCGGCCTGCGAGATGGCGAACGTCCGCAGCATCGCGTCGCGCCGCCGGCGGAGGTCCGCCTCGTCCGCCGCGACGAGGACCCCGACCATCGCCGAGCGGGCCAGGCTCGCCGGGTCGCGCCCGATCGCTCGGCAGGCGTCGTCGAGCATCGCCATCCGCTCGGCGGTCCGCTCAGGCGACGACGACGAGATGTTGAACTCGTCCGCCCAGCGGGCGGCGATCCGGAGGCCCCGCGGCGAGCCATCGCCGCCGGTGAGGATCCGCGGCCGAGGCCGGCCGTGCTCCCGGATCCGGCCCGCCGCGTCGACGGGCCGGGCCCGCAACCGCGCGCCGGTGACCGTCACCTGCTTCCCGGCGTAGGTCCAGCCGTCGTCCTCGGTCCACAGGCCGTGAAGCATCGCCAGCTCGTCCTCGAGCAGGTCGGCCCGGTCCTCGATCGGCGGGAACGGCAGCCCCAACGGCCCATGGTCGGCCTCGTTCCAGCCGGCCCCGACGCCGACCTCCACCCGCGCGTCGCTCATCTCGTCGACCGTCGTCACGATCTTCACGAAGGCGCCGGGGTGGCGAAAGGTGACCGGGCTGACGAGGCTGCCGAGGCGGATCGTCGAGGTCTCGCGGGCCAGCCCGGCGAGGACCGTCCAGGCGTCGGTCGTCGGGCCGTCGGCGTCGCCCGGGAAGGTGGCGTAGTGGTCGCTCCGGAAGAGGGCCTCGAACCCGAGGCGCTCGGCCAGCCGGGCGATCGCCAGCTGGTCGGCATAGGTCAGGCCCTGCTGGGGCTCGAGCATCAGCGCGAAGCGCATCGCGTTCTCCGATCTCGTGGAAGGTTCTGTGGACAACATCAGTTGAGTCAGCTAGAATAGTTATCGAAGTGGGAACTATCGCAGAGACGGCCGACGGCGCCGTGCGTGACCGATCGGCGCAGTCCGCCCGAATCATCGCCCAGCTGCGGCGTGCCATGCGCGAGCTGCGCTGCATGAGCGGCGAGCGGCTCCGGCGCTCCGACATCGGCTTCACCAACCTCCACGTCCTCTCGATCCTCGAGGGCCACGGCGAGATGTCGATGGGCCGCCTCGCCGAGATCCTCGACGTCGCGCTGTCGAACGCCTCCGGGTTGATCGACCGCCTCGAGGACCGCGGCCTCGTGGAGCGGGTCCGCGTTCCTGACGACCGGCGAGTGGTCGTCGTCCGGGTCACGGCAGATGGTCGCGCGGCCCTGTCCCGGGCCGACGTCCTCAAGGACGAGCTCCTGCAGGCGATCCTCTCCCGGCTCGACGATCGAGGCCTCGATCGCCTGGCGATGGCCCTCGATGACGTCGCCTCGGCGGCGGTCGAGGTCTTCGCCTCGGATCCCGATTTCAGCCGTCACGAGCACGTGCTCGACCATGGCGGCCGTCCACCAGCCCCTCGCGAGCCTTCGCCGGTCTCCGCGTCCCGCGCCTGAACGGCGTCAGATCAAGGAAGGGAACCCATGGAATCGATGCCCACGCCCGCCTTCGAGGGCGAGCCGGAGGTCCCGTCGACCGAGGAGGACCCGGCGCTCGGCCTGAGCCGGCGCGCGAAGTTCGAGATCCTCGGCGCGATCATGCTCGGGCTCTTCCTGGGAGCGCTCGACCAGACGATCGTCGGACCCGTCCTGCCTCGGATCGTGACCGAGCTCAAGGGCGCCGATTTCTATACGTGGGTCGTCACGGCCTACCTGCTCACGAGCACCGTGACCGTCCCGATCTACGGCAAGCTGTCGGACCTCTACGGGCGCAAGCGCCTGTTGATGGGCGGCATCGTCCTGTTCCTCGTCGGCTCGGCCCTGTCCGGCCTCAGCCAGGAGATGTGGCAGCTGATCCTGTTCCGGGGGATCCAGGGCCTCGGCGCGGGCGCCCTGTTCCCGATCTCGCTGGCCGTCATCGGCGACCTGTTCACGCCCGCCGAGCGCGGCAAGTACCAGGGCCTGTTCGGGGCCGTGTTCGGGGTCTCGTTCCTGCTCGGCCCGTTCATCGGCGGCTGGCTGACCGACAACATCTCGTGGCACTGGATCTTCTACGTCAACCTGCCGATCGGGCTCATCGCCCTCGTCGTCATCGAGCGGCTCCTCCCGAACGTCAAGGGTCACTTCGCCCAGGTCCGGGTCGACTGGGCGGGCGTCGTCACCCTCATCCTGGGGCTCGTCCCGATCCTCATCGGCTTCACGGTCGCCGAGACCGACGGCTTCGGCGATGTGACGACCTGGGCCTGGCTGGTCGTCGGGCTCGTGTTCGTGGGCGTGTTCGTCCTCGTCGAGCGTCGAGCCGTCGAGCCGATCGTCCCGCTCCGCCTGTTCCGGAACCGGACGTTCAGCGCCTCGCTGGTCTCGACGTTCTTCGTCAACTTCGGCTTCGGCGCGGCGATCATCTTCCTGCCGCTGTACTTCCAGGTCGTCGAGGGCAACAGCGCCACCGAGTCGGGCTACCGGCTCCTGCCATTCCTCGTGGGCCTGATCGGGGCGTCGATCCTGTCGGGCCAGCTCGTCGCCCGGACCGGCCGCTACAAGGCCCTGCTGCTCGCGGGCATGGTGTCGGTGGCCGTCGGCCTGGTGCTCATGACCCAGCTCCGAGTCGACACCTCCGACACGACGCTCGCCCTGTGGATGTTCATCGCCGGACTGGGCATCGGACCGACCCTCGCCGTGTTCACGATCGTCGTCCAGAACTCCGTTGCCTTCCACGAGCTCGGCACGGCGACGAGCGACCTGACCCTCTTCCGGCAGATCGGGAGCACCGTGGGCATCTCGCTCGCGTTCACCCTCTTCCGAATCAACCTGACCTGGGACCTGCTGCGACAGCAGTTCGTCGCGGCCGGCGTTCCCGGCACGCTCCTGCCGACCGCTGCGCCGGCGGCGTTCGACCCCGGGCAGCTCACATCGGTCGGCGGGGGCGGCAACGCCCTGGCCTTCCTCCAGCAGGTGCCGGCCCAGCTGCAGCCGCTGTTCCAGAACGGGTTCCACGGCGCGTTCACGATCGCCATCGGCAACAGCATCTGGCTGGGTGTCGCCACGGCTGTCGTCGCAGGCCTCGCGGCGCTCGCGCTCCACGAGCTCCCGCTGCGCCGAACGGTCAGCCCGGGTGCCCAGCGGATGGCCCAGCATGTCGCCGCGACCCGGGAGGCAGCCGACTAGGATCGCGTCATGACCGCCGGCGCCCCGCCGCTCCCTTGGCCGGCCCCGATCCCCCGAGGGCTCACGGCCCCAGGGGCTCGCGAAGCGCCGTTCCGGAAGGCGCTGGCCGCCGCGGAGCTGCCCGAGGGCGCGCTGCGGCGGGTCACGTTCGGCGACCTCGACCTGCTGCTCGCCCACACGTCGAACGGTGTGGCCGCGGTGGCCGACCGCTGCCCGCACATGAGCGCGCCGCTGTCGCTCGGCCAGCTCGACGGCTGCGTCGTCGCGTGTCCGCTCCACAACGGGCGCTTCGACCTCGCGACCGGCGATCCGGAGCGGATGCCCACGACCGGCGGGCTCCTGCCGGACGGGACCTACGTCCCGCCGTGGACGCCGGAGGGCCGGGAGCCGAAGCTCGACCCGCCGGGCATCAAGACCGAGGCGCGCCGGCTGACCCGGATTCGACGCTTCCGCTACTACCCCGTCCGGATCGTCGACGGGACGATCGAGGTCGCGGTCCCGCCGGACTGAGCGGCTCCGGCCGGGGGCCGGCCTAGCCGGCGCTCGCCTCCGCGGTCAGCTCGGCTCGACGGCGACCCGCGACCCGGACGATCCGCACGACCTCGTCGGGATCGTCGGTGACGGTCATGAGATCGAGGTCGCCCGGAGCGACCATGCCCTCGGCCAGGAGCTTGGCCTTCATCCAGTCGAGCAGCCCGCGGAAGTACTCGCTCCCGACCAGGATGACGGGGAAGTGCCGGATCTTGCCGGTCTGGATGAGAGTCAGGGCCTCGAACAGCTCGTCCATGGTGCCGAAGCCACCTGGCAGGATGACGAAGCCATCGGCGTACTTGACGAACATCGTCTTGCGGGCGAAGAAGTACCGGAACTCGACCCCGAGATCGATGTACGGGTTGAGCTCCTGCTCGTGGGGCAGCTCGATGTTGCAGCCGACCGACATCCC
>DATEZX010000055.1:0-4999 GCA_035255225.1 Candidatus Limnocylindrales bacterium | reverse complement strand
AGTCAAGAAGCGGCGCCGCGCGCGGCCGGGAGCGCGGCCAGGATCGCCCGGCGCTGGGGATGCCGAGGCGCCGGCGCCGGTCGCCGCCACGGACGTCGGCCGAACGATGTCCGCGGTCGGATCGGTCAAGGGCGAGGCGGTCACCCTGTCGATGAGCGTGGTCGGCGGCGTGCGGGCCGGCTCGGTGACCGTCGAGCAGGGGCTCGTCGGCGGGGTGGTCGCACAGACCGTGAGCGTCCGACAGGGGGTCGTGCCGAATCTCCTCGCGCAACGCGTCGAGGTCGGCCAGTCCTTTGTCCGCTCGCTCGTCGCCAACGAGGTTCGCCTGCTGCCGACGGCCAACGTCGGGATCCTGCTGGCCCGACG
This sequence comes from Candidatus Limnocylindrales bacterium, assembly GCA_035255225.1. Classification (GTDB taxonomy): domain Bacteria; phylum Chloroflexota; class Limnocylindria; order Limnocylindrales; family CSP1-4; genus UBA5189. Next base: position 4,633 of record DATEZX010000055.1, on the reverse strand, counting down.
GGTCGAGGGCGACGTCAAGGTCCTGCTCGACTGGCGGGGCGCGGCGATCCTCGGCGCCGTCGCGGGCCTGGTCGGCGGCCTCGTCCGCGGCGCGCGCCGCGGACGTCGATGATCGATCCCTCGGCCCGCATCCACCCGACCGCCGACCTCGAGGGCGACGTGTCGGTCGGCGCCGGCACGTCGATCTGGCATCGAGCCCAGGTCCGCCGCGGCGCCCGGATCGGCGCGGAGTGCGTCATCGGTCGGGACGCCTTCATCGACGAGGGCGTCGTGCTCGGCGACCGCGTCAAGATCCAGAACGGCGCCCTCGTCTACCACGGGGTGACGGTCGAGGACGGTGTGTTCATCGGGCCGGGGGCGATCCTCACCAACGACCGCTTCCCGAGATCGATCACCGCGACCGGTGCGCTGGCCCGGGCGGAAGACTGGACCGTGAGTCCGATCGTCCTTCGGCGCGGCTCGTCGATCGGGGCCGGCGCGGTCGTCGTCGCCGGGAACGACGTCGGGACCTTCGCGACGGTCGGTGCCGGAGCAGTGGTGACCCGCTCGGTCCCGGCCCACGCGCTCGTCGTCGGAAACCCGGCTCGCACGATCGGCTGGGTCTGCGCGTGCGGCCAGCGCCTCCTGGACGGGCACGGCTCGAGAGCCGCCGCGGATCTCGCCCCTGACCCTGGAGACAGAGGCCTTGGCTGCCCGGCGTGCGGCCGACGGTACGCCGTCGATCGAGTTGACGGGCAGTTGCACGAACGGTCGGCCGCGGCCGCCCTCAGCAAGGAGAACACATGATCCCGATCGCACGGCCCGACATCGGGCCCGAGGAGGTCCAGGCCGTCACGGACGTCCTGGCCTCGGGGATGCTCGCCCAGGGTCGCAAGGTCGCGGAGCTCGAGACTCGCTGGGCGCAGAACTGTGGCGTCCGCCACGCCATCGCGACGAGCAATGGCACGACCGCCCTGATGTCGATCCTGGCCGGTCTCGGGCTGGGACCGGGCGACGAGGTCATCACAGTCAGCCACACCTTCGCCGCGACGGCCAACGCCATCCTCTACACCGGCGCGACGCCGGTGTTCGTCGACATCGAGCCCACGACCTACCTCATGGACCCCGGGCTCATCGAGGCGGCCATCACGCCGCGAACGCGGGTCATCATGCCCGTCCACCTGTTCGGCCTCGTCGCGGACATGGACGCGATCGCAGCGATCGCCGAGCGTCACGGCCTGACGGTCGTCGAGGACGCCTGCCAGGCCCACGACGCGATGTATCGCGGTCGAAAGGCGGGTAGCTTCGGGCCGGCCGCATTCAGCCTCTACGCGACGAAGAACATGACGACCGGCGAGGGCGGCCTCGTCACGACCGACGACGACCGTCTGGCCGACTGGATCCGGCTGTATCGCAACCAGGGGATGCGGGCCCGCTACCAGTTCGAGATGCTGGGCTTCAACTTCCGGATGACCGACATCAACGCGGCGATCGGGCTCGTCCAGCTCGCCAAGCTCGAGGGCAACACCGCCCGCCGGCGCGCGATCGCGGCCCGGTACGACGAGGCGTTCGCCGACCTGCCGGTCGGCCGCCCGGTGACCCCGCCCGACCGGACGCACGTCTACCACCAGTACACGCTCGACGTCGGGCCCCGCCGCGACGACATCCTCGCGGCGCTCCGGGCGGCGGGGATCGGGGCGGACATCTACTACCCGATCCCGGTCCACCGTCAGGCCTACATCCTCGAGCGCGGCCTGACGGCCGACCTGCCCGCCACCGATGCCGCGGCGGCCCACACGCTCGCGTTGCCGATGCACCCCGGCTTGAGCGATGGGGAGCTCGCCCAGGTCGTGGCCGCCGTGCGGGATGCCATCCCGCGAGGGACGCCGGCCGATCCCGTGGCCTCGGCGGCGCGGTGAGCGCAGCGTCGGCCGGCCGCTGGACCCCCGCCGGGGGACGGTCGCTTCGCGTCGGCCTGGCGGGCCTCGGCTCGATGGGCCTCAACCACCTGCGGCTGCTCGCAGGCCGGTCGGACCTCCGGCTCGTCGCGGTGTCCGATCCGGTCGCGACCAGCCTCGAGGCCGCGGTCGGCCGATCCGCCGCCCAGGGCTACTCGAGCCCGCTGACGATGCTCGACGAGGCCGATCTGGACGCGATCGTCGTCGCGGCGCCGACGACCGCCCACCTCGAGATCGCGCTGGCGGCCATCGAGGCGGGGGTGGCGGTGCTCGTCGAGAAGCCCCTCGCCGCGACGACCGCCGAGGCCCGGCGGATCGTCGACGCCTCGCGGGCGTCCGGGGTGCCGGTCCAGGTCGGCCACGTCGAGCGCTTCAACCCCGCTGTCCTGGAGCTGGGCCGGCTGCTCGAGCTGGGCTGGCTGTCGACGATCTACTCGATCTCGTCTCGCCGAGCCGGCCCGTTCCCGGCCCGGATTCGAGACGTCGGGGTGACGATCGACCTGGCGACCCACGACGTCGACATCCTGTCGTGGATCGCCGGCGAGCGACCTCGCCGGGTGTACGCCGAAACCGCCCAGCGGATCCACGCTGACCACGAGGACCTGCTGTTCGGGCTCCTCAGCTTCCCGTCCGGGGCGACCGGCTTCCTCGACGTCAACTGGCTCAGCCCGACGAAGCGCCGTCAGCTCGTGGTCGTGGGCGAGGAGGGGATGTTCGAGCTCGACTACCTGACGCAGCGCCTGACGTTCACCAAGCAGGCGAATCTCGAGCACCCGACGTTCATCGGCGGCTATGCGCCGACGTTCCAGGGAGACGTCGCCGACCTGCCCGTGACGAGCGGCGAGCCACTCGCCGCGGAGCTCGAGGCCTTCGTCCGGGTCGTGCGCGAAGGCACGCGGCCGATCGTCGACGCCGAGGACGGCCTGTGGGCCGTCGCGATCGCCGACTCGCTCCTGGAATCGGCACGGACGGCGCAGGTGCGCGAGATCGGCGGCGTGGCCGACGAAAGCCTCGCCCCGAGGTAGCCGAGGGCACGACCACTACCATCTGGGGCGCCGGATCGTCTCAGCCGACGTTCGTAGCCTGGAGGACTCCGTGCCGCTCGTCACCCGGCCAACCGCCACCGCGACCCTGCTCGGAGGGTCGATCGCGCTGCCGGCGGCGACCTGCCGCCACGGGCAGGCCCGCGCGGTCAGGCCGTGGACGGGCGAGCCCGGCACGGCCGGCGTCGTCGCGGTCGTCGGCGCCGGCAAGATGGGCCTCCCGCTGGCCGGGCAGTTCGCGTCTCACGGCTGGACGGTCATCGCGGTCGACATCCAGGCCGACGTCGTCGCGACGATCAATGCCGGCCGGACCCATGTCGACGAGCCCGGCCTCGCCGACCTGGTCGGCGAGGCCCACGCGGCCGGACGCCTCCGCGCCACGACCGATGGCGCCGCGGCGGTGCGTGAGGCAGACGTCGTCGTCCTGATCGTCCCGGTCATGCTCGACGACGCTGGTCGGCCCGACTACCGGTTCATGGACGCGGCGGTCGACTCGATCGCGCCGGGACTTCGCGCGGGCTCGACGGTCATCTTCGAGACCACCCTGCCCGTGGGCGACACTCGAGGACGCTACGTGCCGCGCCTCGAGGCCGGAACGGGCCTGCGGGCCGATGACGACCTGTTCGTGGCGTTCTCGCCCGAGCGGCTGTACAGCGGCGCGGCGCTGACGAACCTCGCCACCTACCCGAAGCTCGTCGGCGGCGTGGGTCCCCGCTCCGCCGAGCGGGCCGGGGCCTTCTATGACTCGGTCCTGGACACCGAGGTCGTCGTCATGTCCTCGGCCGAGGCCGCCGAGTTCAGCAAGCTGGCGGACACGACATACCGGGACGTCAACATCGCCCTCGCCAACGAGTTCGCGCGCTACGCCGACCGCCTCGGCGTTGACATCCTCGAGGTCATCGCCGCGGCGAACAGCCAGCCCTACTCGCACATTCACCAGCCGGGCATCGGCGTCGGCGGCCATTGCATCCCGGTGTACCCCCGATTCCTCCTGGCCCGGGCCCCGGAGATGGAGCTCGTGGCGGCGTCGCGACGAATCAACGACGGCCAGGTCGACGCGGCGGTCGAGGTGCTGCGCGAGCACCTCGGGACGCTCCGAGGGGCGACGCTCCTCGTCCTCGGACTCACCTATCGCCACGGCGTCAAGGAGCTTGCCTATTCGCGGGCGTTGCCCCTCATCGCCCGCCTCGTCGACGAGGGCGCCGAGGTGCTGGCGTTCGATCCGCTCTTGAGCGCCCAGGAGGTGGAGCAGCTCGGCGCCATCCCGTGGGCCTGGAGCCAACCGGTCAAGGCCCGGGCGATCGCCCTCCAGACCGGCGACGCGGCATGGCAGCGGATCGACTGGTCGTGGTTCCCGGCGCTCGAGCTGGTCTACGATGGCCGCAATGCCGTGGCCGCGTCCGGGCTACCCGAGGACGTCGCCTACGTCGGCGTCGGCGTTCCCGACCCCCGGCGCCGCGGGGCCAGCGCCCGGAGCGATTCCTGATCGAGCCCGGCCGCCGCATCCCGGGCCGCTGACCGCCGTGCACATCGTGTCGGTCGTGGGAACCCGCCCCCAGTTGATCAAGGCTGCCGCCCTCCAGCCGGTGCTCCGTCGACAGCATCGCGAGACGTTCATCGATACCGGCCAGCACTGGGATGACGGCCTGGCCG
>DATEZX010000054.1:0-5975 GCA_035255225.1 Candidatus Limnocylindrales bacterium | reverse complement strand
GGTTCTCGAGACGAACCTGACGCCGCCGCGAGTCCGCGCGGAGCACATTCCGCGAGAGCGACTCCTGGCGGCGCTTGGAAACCTCCCCGGCCCCAGGCTGACCCTGGTCGCGGCCCCGCCCGGATTCGGTAAGTCGACCTTCCTCGCCGAGTGGGCGGCGGCCCACGAGGGCGATGTCGCCTGGCTGTCGCTCGACGAGCACGACAATGACCCTGGGCGGTTCGTCGCGTCCGTTGTCGCGGCGCTCGGGCGGCTTCAGACCGGTGTCGGGGACCGGGCCCTCGCGACGCTGCGGAGCCCTGGCGCCGATCTCATCGGGGTCGTGCTGCCACTGCTTCTCAACGACGTCGCCGAGCTGGCCCGCGACGTGGCGCTCGTCATCGAGGACTACTACCTCATCACGAACAGCGACGTCCACCAGGCGCTCGCCTACGTGGTCGAACGCTCGCCAGCGCGGCTCCGGATCGTGCTGTCCACACGTCACGACCCGGCGCTGCCGCTCGGGCGGCTGCGGGCGCGCGGCGAGCTGACCGAGGTCCGCGCCGACGATCTCCGGTTCACGGACGAGGAAGCCCGCCAGTTCCTGACCGGACCTCTCGGGCTTCGGCTCTCCGATGACGACCTCGCCCGTCTCCAGGCCAGGACCGAGGGCTGGCCGGCCGCCCTCTACCTCGCCGCGCTGACCCTGCGCGGCCAGGCTGACCCGAGCTCGATCATCGAGCGGTTCGCGGGCGATGATCGATACATCGTCGACTACCTCACGACCGAGGTCCTGGCACGCCAGACGCCGGCGCTGCGGTCGTTCCTCCTCCGAACGTCGATCCTCGCGCGGTTCTGCGGGCCGCTGTGCGATGCGGTCACGGGCGGGGAGGATTCCGCCGACCGCCTCGCCGAGCTCGAGCGATCCAACCTGCTCCTCGTCGCCCTCGACACCCGGCGTGAGTGGTACCGCTACCACCATCTCTTCGGGGACCTCCTCCGCCACGAGCTCGAGGCGACGGATCGGGCCTCGCTCGTCGAGCTCCACAGCCGCGCGAGCGCGTGGTACCGCGCCGCCGGGCTGATCGTCGACGCGGCGACGCACGCGATCGCGGCCGGTGAGATCACCGCCGTGGCGGAGCTGGTTGGCCGCTACTACGCCCTGTTCGTCGATGCCGGCCAGCTGGCCACCGTCGTCGGCTGGCTCGAGGCGGTCCCCGAGTCCGCCATCGCGAAGGACTGGATGCTCGGGTTCGCCGGCTCGGTGGTGTACGCGCACGCGGGCCGCCTCGACGACGCCGAGCGCTGGCTCGGGCTCGCCGAGGCCGGGCCCCAGGTCGCCCGAGACGGCCAGCAGCGGAGCTTCGCGCTCGCCACCGGCGCGGCGATCCTGCGGCTCCTCCGCGGCGACATCGCCGGTACGGTCGCCAACGCCCGGCGAGCGCTGGCCGGCGTCCCGGAGGACGCGGAGTGGGCGTTCGGTCCCCGGATGGTGCTGGCCTCGGGCCTGTGGTGGTCAGGTCAGATCGCCGAGGCGAACGCCGTCCTCGAGGCGGCGACCCGGGTCGCGAAGCGGGCCGAGATCGACGTCGACGTCGTGTACGCGCTCGGCGTCCGGGCCGCGATCGCCCTCGAGCAGGAGGACGAGCGACGCGCCTCGGTCCTGGCCGACGAGGCGATGACCCGACTGCGACGCGCTGGGCTCGAGGAGCACACCTGGACATCGATGGCCCAGATCACGCATGGCGCGCTGCTTGGCCGACGCGGGGAGCTGGATGCGGCGGCCGAGGCGATCGAGCAGGGTCTCGTGCTCGGCGAGCGGCTCCGAGCCTGGCAGGTCACGGTGTCGGCCTTGCTGGCTCTGGCCGAGGTCCGTCAGCGGCAGCACGACCCCACGGCGGCGCGTCGGCTCCTGACACGCGCGCGCGACATCCTCGAGCCGCTGCCCGACCCGGGCGACGGCTTCGATCGGGTCGAGCGGACCGAGAAGGCACTCCGCCTGCGGGCGCCTCGACGGGCGCGCTCGACGCCCGATCCGTTCTGGGAGCTCTCGCCGCGCGAGATCGACGTCCTTCGCCTGCTGCCGAGCGCCATGTCGCAGCGCGAGATCGCGGCCGAGATGTACGTGTCGTTCAACACGATTCGCACGCACACGCGCGTGATCTTCTCGAAGCTCGGTGTCACTTCGCGGACCGAAGCCGTGGCCCGCGCGCGGGAGCTCGGCCTGATCTAGCCCTCCCGCCGGGTCGCCACAAGCACCGACCCCGGGCTCGAACGTCACGCTGCGTGAAACCGCGCCTGCGTGATGACCTCTCACGCACCTCTCCGGGAGGCTCCGGTCTGCAGTTGAACCGCAGACGGAGATCCACATGCAGGCCCAGACCATTCGAACGATCTGGCGGATCGTCACCGAGCGGCGCTCGCTCCTCGTGAGCGTCGTCGTCCTCGGCTGGTCCATCGACTACACGGTCACCCTGGCCGTGGTCCACAACACCGGCGCCGAGCTCTACGGCGTCCTGACGGCCGCCATCTCTACGGGCGCCGCCATCGCCAACCTGGTCCTCCTGCGGTCACCGCGGTCTCATCGCCTCGCCACCGCCGCAGTAGTGGTGCTCTGGACGGTCGTCCTCCTCGGCGGACTTGCCGGGACGGTCGCCCACGTCGTCGGTCCTGCCGCCGGCCATGGCCCGGTGGACCTGCGGCCGCGTCCGATCACGGCACCCCTCGTCTTCACGCTGCTCGGCTCCATCGGCGCAGCAGCCCTCGTCCTCGGTCAGCGGATGCGGATCCGCTCGGCCATCCAGTCAGAGAAGGAGTAGATCCCCATGTTCGAGAAGTTCGAGCGATTCTCCATGTCGAAGGCGGCCATCGCCCGGCTGTTCAAGGTCGCGGTCGCGTTCGTTGTGACCGGTGCGGTCAGCGGCGCGGCGGTCTGGATCTGGGCGGTGGCCAACGGCGCGATCGCCCTGGGCGGCCCGCAGTTCGTCACCTTCAACCCCGCCACGATCGGCGGGGCCATCGTCGGCCTCACGGTTGCCTCGCTGCTCACGTCAGCCGGAACCGTCGCCGCCGTCGTCTCGTGGGCCGGTGCCCTGCTCAACACGTCGCGACTCGAGAACAAGACGTGGTTCATCACGCTGCTCGGGCTCGGCCTGGTCAGCCTCGGGTGGGTCGCGATGATCGCCTACATCGTGAAGGGGCCCGAGGACGCCTCGCTGGCCGCGACCCGAGCGGCCACCGCCGCGAGCTGAACCCAACGGCCGTCGCCGCGGGCTGAATCCACCTGAAGGTGCCGCCGGCATCCACGGGCCGGCAGCCAACGCGACACCGACCCCGCGCACCCGTCGGGTGCGCGGGGTCTTCTGCACGGTTGACGGCTGGTGTGCGATGTCCTAGCCGGTTTCCCGCGTCACGGGAAAGGGCAGGATCAGCGTCGCTCGGGGCGAATCGCTAGGCCACGAGTTCAGGCCCCTTGCTCGCGACACCGGTCACGATCACGGCGCCATCTGCACGCTCCATCCCGCTCCGGACGGCGCTGAGTCGCGGCAGCGCGATCGCGACGACCGACGCGATGGCGACGACTCCGGCGCCGGCAAACACTGCCGGCACGAGGCCGTCCACGTAGAGCTGCGGCGAGGCATACGACCCGCGCCCGGCAAAGATGGCGGCCAGGACCGCGACGCCGAACACGCCCCCGAGCTCGCGGATCGTGTTGTTGGCCCCCGAGGCCTTGCCCTCATCCTCGCGGGGGACGGCCGACAGCACGACGTTGGCGATCGGAGCGAAGAACAGGCCCATCCCGGCGCCACTGACCATGAACGCGGGCACGAGCGACGCGTACGGGGTCGTGACGCCGTTGATGACAGCGATCCAGGCGAGGCCGCCGGCCATCAGCGCAAGCCCGGTGACCAGGATCCAGCGCGGATTGACGCGAGACGACGCGAGGCCGGCGATCGGTGCGACGAAGATCGGCATCGCCGTCCATGGCAGCACGCGCAGCCCTGCCTGGAACGGGTCGAGGCCCTGGACGATCTGGAAGAACTGCGAGAGCAGGAAGATCGAGCCGAACATCCCGAACGACATCAGGAACGAGATGCCGTTCGCGACGAGCGAGGCCCGCCGTCGGAACAGGCCCAGCGGCAGGATCGGCTCGCGAGCCCGGGCCTCCCACGCCACGAAGGCGACCATCAGGACAGCGCCGAGCCCGATGCTCAGGAGAATCTGCGGGTCGGTCCAGCCACGGGCGTTGCCGTGTGTCACGCCCCAGACGATGCCAACGAGCCCTGCCCCCGCCAGCGCGACGCCGGGCAGGTCGAGCGAACGTCCGGGTCCGAAGCTCTCGCGGAGGCGCACCGCCGACAAGGCCACGGCCGCGATCCCCAGCGGGACGTTGAGCCAGAAGATCCAGTGCCAATTGATGCCCTGGGTGATCGCGCCGCCGACGACCGGCCCGATCGCGATCGCGAGTCCGGAGATGCCGCCCCAGGCGCCCAGCGCCAGCGGGCGGCGGGCCGGTGAGATGGCCTCGGACAGGATCGTCAGGCTCAGAGGTGTGATGAAGGCGCCGCCGAGGCCTTGAGCGGCCCGGGCGAGGATGAGCGACGTGCTGCTGGTCGAAAGCGCGGCGGCCGCGGATCCGAGCGTGAAGATCACAAGCCCGAGGGCGAAGACCCGGCGCCGACCGAAGCGGTCGCCGAGCGCCGCGCCAAGCAGGAGGAGCGAGGCGAATGTGAGGGTGTAGGCGTTGACCGTCCATTCGAGGTCCGAGAGCGACGCCCCGAGGTCACGCCGGATGACCGGCAGGGCCATCGTCACCACCAGGTTGTCGAGGCTGACCATGAACAGGGCCAGCGCGGTGATCGCGAAGGTCCAGACGGCAGATGAGCGGCGGGTCATTGGGGACTCCTTCCGTAACCGGAGTAATGAGAACTGACTTAGTAGTCACTAAGCTTGCGAGGCAAAAAAGGGGTCGGGGTCTACTCGCTTGCGGGCTCACCTCCGCAGAGCAGGGCGACGACCTCGTCCTTGGAGTGCACGTCCGTGATGCTCGCGATGACGTTGATGAGCATTCCCTGGGCGAACCACTCGTGGAGGCCGAGCAGCGTGACGTCGGCCGCCGCAGCGACCACGTGCCACAGGTGGAAGAACTCCTCACGTACGAGCGCACCGATCTCCGGGTCGGAGGCCGCGGCGTAGGCATGGAGCTGGAGGCGAAGCAGATCGCGGTCGGCGAGGACCATGTCGATGTACGCGTCGCCCATCCGCTCGAGAACCGCGTGGCTGTCGCAGCCGTCCGCCTGGGCCTTGCGCGCGACCTCCTCGAAGCGCCCGCCGGTCCTGGCGAAGCAGTCCCGGATGGTCTCGAGGAAGAGCTCCTTCTTCGTCCCGAAGAGCTGGAACACGTACGGCTGCGAGACACCCACTCGGCGAGCGATCGCCTCGGTCGAGGTCCCGGCATAGCCGCCCTTGGCGAACTCGGACCGAGCCGCGGCGACGATCTCGTCCCGACGTTCCTCGGCAGTCAGTCGCGTGTAGCCCTTGACCGCGGTGGCGCTGCTCATGGGAGTAACTTAGTACTCACTAAGCGCGCTGTCAAGTGTCGCAGAGACCGAGCGGCAGGCGTAGGGCTCGGCCGGGCGCGGCGAGGTCTGCGGGATTCGACGATGGCCCGCCGCCCGGGCTTGACGGCTCGAGGGCCGTGCGGAATCCGAGCAGGGCGGTAGGTCGGTCAACGGGAGGAGGGAACTGGAGCGGGAGACGGGATTCGAACCCGCGACATTCTGCTTGGGAAGCAGACACTCTGCCAACTGAGTTACACCCGCACGGGACCGTGTGGCCGTCGTGGCCCTGAGTATAGCATCGGCGCCCGGCGCTGACAAGAGGGCTGTCGTCGGTCGAGCACGCCTGGATCAGGGCGGAGTTAGGGCGACGGCTCGCGCCAGAGCGGCGCTTCGACGAGGTGCATGTTGTTGACCTGGAGCCAATGGACTGCCGGC
>DATEZX010000053.1:0-10701 GCA_035255225.1 Candidatus Limnocylindrales bacterium | reverse complement strand
ACCTCGACCGGGTCTGGGAGCAGGCCGCCGCGGTGCGATCGGCCGAGCTCTCGGCCGGCGCCGAGCGGCTCATGAGCGCCCGGGCGGCGGCTCGGGCCGAACGCGACTTCGCGACTGCGGATCGACTGCGAGACGAGCTCCGGGACCTGGGCGTCGAGCCCATCGACCGGGCCGACGGAACGAGCGACTGGCGCCCGACGACAGGTCACTGACGCCGACAACGAGCGAGGGACGCTCGGCCGCCGGACCGACTCACCCGACGGCCAGGTCGGACCGCTCGCGGAACCGATCGAGGACGCGGTAGAAGTTGCGCTTCGATAGCTTCGCGCGTTCGGCGGCCCGGGTGGCCGACCACGCGAGGTGCTCGTGGCGGAGCAGGGGCAGGTCCCCGACGACGCGGGCCTCGCGGGACGGTCTCCCCTCCCCTTCGTCGCGTAGGACGAGGCTCCACCAGACATCGAGGTTGCGATAGAACCGGAACCCCTCGTCGAACGGGCCGCGCTCGATGGCGTCGGCCCGTCGGAAGGCCATGACGTAGCCCTCGATCGCGGCCGCCGGGTCGGCGGTCGACTCCTCGAAGTGACGCAGGTCGTCGGACCGCAGGCCGAACGGGCCTGCGACCGCCACACCGGGCGCATCGAGGGCCGCGACGAGCGGCGAGACGACGTCGCCGGTCGGCTCGATCGAGGCATCGACGACGACGATGACCGGCGCGCGGCTCCGTCGGAGGCCGACATTGAGGGCCGCTCCCTGGCCGAGCGGCACGCTGGTCCGGATGATCTCGACGCGGCCCTCCCGCACGGCCGCTTCGTCGACCTGCGGCGCCGCGTCATCGTCCAGGCCGTCGATGACGAGCACCACGTCTACCCCCGGCTCCGCATGGGCCAGCAGGGCGGCCACTGCCCGCCGGGCCCCGGCGGAGTCCTCGCGGGCCACGACGATCGCCGTCGCGATGCCGATCGGCGCATCGCCGAGGCGCGTCGGGACGGCCTCGCTCCGGCCGTACCGGATCGCGCCCGCAACCGCGACATCGGCCGGGTGCGCGGGCTCCAGGCGGAACGCCGTTCCCGAGTCGACGACCTTCCAGCCCTGAGCCTCGATCTCACCCCGAAGCCGGTCCGCCGTCACCCAGTCCCGCTCCGCTCGCGCCGAGGCGCGAGCCTGCGCGGCGGCCAGGACGTCGGGCGGAACCTCGGCGGTGGATGGTGCCATCGTCGGCATCGTAGCCGCGCCCCGCGGGACGGCCGGTGTGAGACGATCCGGGCATGGTCGAGACCGCGGTCCAGCCCGCCCTGGGCTCGAGTCGCCGAGTCGTTCGGGCGGCCGTGGTCCAGGCGGCGTCGGTGGCATTCGATCGCGACGCCACGCTCGATCGCGTCGAGTCGCTCGCGGCGCGCGCGGCGGCCGACGGCGCGCGGCTCGTCGTCTTCCCCGAGGCGTTCGTCGGCGGCTACCCGAAGGGGATCGACTTCGGCGCGCGGGTCGGCTCACGCTCCCTCGCCGGGCGCGAGTGGTTCCGCCGCTACCACGCGGGCGCGGTGGACGTCCCCGGACCGGCGGTCGATCGGCTGGCCGGGATCGCGCGGGCGAACGACGCGCACCTCGTCGTCGGGGTCATCGAGCGCGACGGCGGCACGCTGTACTGCACCGCCCTGCTCCTCGGGCCGGCCGGCGAGCTTCTCGGCAAGCATCGGAAGCTGGTCCCCACCGCGATGGAGCGCCTCATCTGGGGGGCCGGCGACGGCTCGACGATCCCGGTCCTGGACACGCCACTCGGTCGTCTCGGAGCGGTGATCTGTTGGGAGAACTACATGCCCCAGCTGCGCCTCGCGATGTACGGCCTGGGCGTCGAGCTGTACTGCGCGCCGACCGTCGACGACCGCGAGACGTGGCTGCCGACGATGCGCCATATCGCCCTGGAGGGCCGCTGCTTCGTCCTGTCGGCCAACCAGTTCGCCCGCCGCGCGGACTATCCGCCCGACTACCCGATCGATGCCACACCGGACGACGTCCTGATCGGCGGCGGCAGCTGCATCGTCGACCCGTTGGGGGAGGTCCTCGCCGGTCCGGCGCGGGACGGCGAGACGATCCTGGCCGCCGATCTCGACCTCGGCCAGATCGCCCGGGGCCGCTTCGACCTCGATGTCGTCGGCCACTACGCCCGCAACGACGTCTTCCGGCTGGTCGTGGACCGCTCGCCGCGGACCGCGGTCGAGTGGCACGAGGGCGAGCCAGAGGCCTAGCGCGCCATGTGCCCGGCGAGCCTCGGGCTTCTCGCGCGTTCCGGGCCGGTGAGTCTCAGACGAGGATGTTGTCGTGCTGCCGGAGGAACTCGGCGACCTCATCGTCGCTCGGCCGGCCCTCATACCCCCAGCGCGCCAGGCCGTCGAAGTAGGCCTCGCGCGGGGCGCCGGGCGCGAAGTGGATGAGGAACCGGACGACGCCGCCCGAGTCGTTCCGGAAGCCGTGGACCCCGCCCGGCGGTACGTGGACGAAGTCACCCGGAGCGGCAGCCAGCCAGGTCCGCCCGTCGTACACCGTGAGGCTGCCATCGAGCACGAGGAACGACTCGGCGAGCGTCCGGTGGAAGTGCGGCGCGGCGCCGCCGGCCATCGGCGACATCGTCCAGCGGTACAGCCCAAAGAGGCCGCCGGTCGAGGCGCCCGTCGCGAAGTACTCGGTCGTGCTGCCGTTGGCATACGTCACGTCGGGTGGCGCGTCGTGGCGCCGGATCGTCGCGAGGGCCTCGCCGGCGTCGCCGTCATAGCGCCGTGCTGGATACGTCATCGTCGCCTCCTTCCGCTTGCCATGATGTAGCCCCATGAGCAGGTTCGGCGGCCGGAGCATCGGCCTCGGCGGCTTCGTCGTCGCGGTCGGGGCGCTCGTCGGGTTCCGGCTGCTCGGCGTCTATCCGTGGAACGAGTTCGTCTTCGACCTCCACGCCTACTGGATCACCCGCGACGGGCTCGACTACGCGACCCACACCGCCGGGCCGGCCGGCACGTATCTCTACTCTCCTGCCTTCGCCCAGGCCATCCGTCCGCTGACGCTCCTGCCACTGCCGCTGTTCGGCGCGATCTGGACTGCGCTCGGCGCGGTGCTCCTGGTCTGGCTCGTGGGCCGGCGAGCGCTGTGGGTCGCGCTCATCCCGCCGGTCCTGATCACCCTCGTCCAGGGCCAGCTCGACCTCGCCTATGCCGTGGTCGCCATCGTGGGCCTGCGGTGGCCGGCCGCCTGGGCCCTGCCGCTGTTGACCAAGGTCTCGCCGGGAGTCGGCGTCGCCTGGTTCCTGGTCCGGCGGGAGTGGCGGAACCTCGCCATCGCCCTGGGCGTGAGCGGGTTGATCGCGCTCGTCTCGCTCGTCAGCGACCCTGGCGCCTGGTCGGGCTGGATCGAGCTCCTGCTGCGGACACAGGGTCCGGTCGAGGATCCGAATCTCATCTACCTCGCCGTCCCGCTCATCGTCCGCGTCCCGATCGCCCTGGCGATCATCGCGTGGGGAGCCTGGACCGACCGCCACTGGACCGTGCCCGTCGCCATGACCGTGGCGATGCCCATCCTGTGGGTCAACTCGTTCACGATCCTCGTGGCGCTCCTGCCACTCCTCCCGGCGGGCGCGGACTCGCCGGCCGGGCAGTGGCTGCGGAACCATCGCGACCGGCTGCCGGCGGACTCGGTGACAATGCCGGCGTGACCGCCCAAGCCACCGATCGTTCGGCGGCGCTCGCGCCGCTGACCCGCGAGCAGATCCTCATCACGATCGGGATCATGTCGGCGATCGCCGTCGCCGCCCTCGACTCGACGGTCGTGGGCACCGCGATGCCGACGATCATCGGCCAGCTCGGGGGACTCGGCGAGTACGCCTGGGTCTTCAGCGCCTACCTGCTCGCCTCGACGACGACCGTGCCGCTGTACGCGAAGCTGGCCGACGTCCACGGTCGCAAGCCGATCTTCCTCATCGGCCTCGCGTTGTTCGTCGGCGGCTCGGCGCTGTGCGGGCTGTCGGGGAACATGCTCGAGCTCATCGCCTTCCGGACGATCCAGGGCCTCGGCGCGGGTGCCGTCCAGCCGATCTCGTTCACGATCGCCGGCGACATCTTCGAGCCGCGGCGGCGGGCCCGGATGCAGGGCTACTTCTCGGGCGTGTGGGGCGCCTCGGCGATCGTGGGCCCGGCGATCGGCGGGATCATCACCTCGACGATCGGCTGGCCGTGGGTCTTCGAGCTCAACATCCCGGTCGGGCTCCTCGCCGGCTCGATCATCTGGCTGGTCCTCCACGAGCGGGTCGAACGGCGATCGCATCGCCTCGACTGGCCCGGCGCGATCCTCCTGTCCGGCTCGATCGTCGCGCTCCTGCTGGCCGTGACCGAGGGCAGCCAGCTGTTCGGCTGGACCTCGCCGATCACGATCGGCCTGCTCGTCGCGGCCATCGGCCTCGGCGTCGGGTTCGTGATCGCGGCTCGGCGATCTCCCGAGCCGCTCATCGATCTCGAGCTGCCTCGGGCGCCGCTGATCCGGGCCGGCCTCGTCATCGGGACCCTGGCCGGGGTCGTCATGTTCGGCCTCACGACGTACGTCCCGCCGATGGTCCAGGGCGTCCACGGCGGCACGCCGCTCGACGCCGGAGTGGCGGTCGCCGCGATGTCGATCGGCTGGCCGGTCGGCTCGATCGTCGCGGGGCGGCTGCTCCTTCGTCTCCGAGCGCGCCCGATCGTGCTGGCAGGCTGCTCGATGCTCGTCGTCGGGACACTGCTCATCTCCCAGCTGGATCGCTTCCCGGCGCTGGCCTACGCGATGCTCGGGGCGAGCGTCACCGGCCTCGGGATGGGCCTCATGTCCACCACGATCCTGGTGATCATCCAGGGCGCCGTCGCGTGGCAGCGACGCGCCGTCGCGACCGGGCTCGTCGTGTTCAGCCGGACGATCGGCGGCGCGGTTGGTGTGGGCGTCATGGGCGGGATCCTGACCGGCTTCGTCGGGGCCGCGTCGTCGGCGATCCTCGATCCGGTGGCGAGATCGACCCTGCCGACCTCGGTCCTCGTCACCGACCGGGCGGCCCTCGCGTCGGGCCTCGACGTCGTCTACGCGCTCCTCGTCGCGGCCGCGATCGCCACGCTCCTGGTGGCGATCCGGACCATGCCCAACGTTTCTCTCGGCCACGAGATCGACCCGCGGAGCTGATCCTCGGCGTCCCGGCGTCGAGGCCGGGGTCAGCCTCCGCTGGCGCCCGTCGGGTGGCAGCGCACGCAGCCCGTCGAGGAGTAGCCGGCGATGCCGCTGTGGGCCGCGGCCATGACCGAGTTCGAGTGGCAGTGCGTGCAGGTCCACGACCCCCAGCTCGAGGGATGGCACGTCGAGCAGACGCTCCCCGCGCCGCCATGGGTCATCGGGAAGGCGTGGCCGGCCCTGAACGACGCCGGCAGCCAGGCCGTGGTCGTGTGGCAGGTCCCGCAGCTCGAGAACGACCCGATATGCGTGGCGGGCTTCGAGTGGCACGAGGCGCAGGTCGTCGGCGTGCCCTGGAACACGCCGTTGGCGTGGCAGGCCTGGCACGGCGCGGCGGCGTGGGCGCCGGTCAGCGGGAAGCCTGACTTGGAGTGGTCGAAGGTCGCGTCGGCCCAACCCGCGGTCGTGTGACAGGTGCCGCAGCCCGTGCCGAACCGCCCCTGATGAGCGTCGTCGCGAGCGTGGCACGCGACGCAGGTCGTGCCGATGCCGGTCCATTGCTGGTTGACATGGCACAGCTGGCAGGCGAGGCCGACGTGACGCCCGGTCAACGGGAACGTCGTTCGGTCGTGGTCGACCGTCGCGTCGGACCAGCTCGTGGCGGAGTGACACGTCTCGCAGGAGGTGCCCAGCCGCCCCGCGTGGATGTCGTTCTGGCGATGGCAGGAGATGCAGGCCGGCGATGTGTCCCTGAGGGCCACCAGGTCACGGGCGCCGGCGTGACAAGACCCGCAGGCCGCCTGGACGTGCCCGCCAACCAGCGGCCAGGTCAGGTGCGCGAATGCCGCCCCGTAGGTATCGATGCCGTCGTGGCAGGCCAGGCAGCGCTCGCCGAAGGTCTCGACATGCGGCGTCATCTTCGCCGGTGCGAGATGCTGGTGGCAGTCGCGACACGTCGCCACGGAGAACGTCGTGAGCGACGTGACGTGGCAGTCCGAGCAGCTGAACGATCCCCCCTCGCCGCGGATCGGATGGGCGGTCAGCGCGAAGCCGGTCCGCGCATGCGGAAAGCCGCTCGGATTCGCGACGGTCAGCGACGCCGTCAGCCCGTGGTGGTCGGTATGGCAGCCACGGCACTGCCCGCCGGTCGCCATGAGCCCGTGCAGGCCCGAGCCGGACGAGAACTCTTCCCCGACCTCGGTATGACAGGCCAGGCAGCGGTCGGCCATCCGGCTCGCGTCCCAGGGCGCCGTGTGGCACGCGTCGCAGCGCGTCGCGAGGTCCGCGTGCGACCGAACACCGCCGCGCGATTCCTGACCTGTGACGGCGTTCAGCGCGCCTGGGCTGAAGATCCCGTTTCCGCTGACGACCGCGAGCCCGAGCCCGAGGACCAGCGCCCCGATCGCCGCGATGAACGCCGTGCCGGTCAGGCAGCCGAGCGGTCGCCTCATGCTCTCGCCTGCCTCAGCGCAGCAGCGTCGCGTAGTAGAGCGCGGCGCCGACATGCAGGAATGCCAGGACGAAGAGGGCCATCCCGATCGGGACATGGATCGCGTGCCATGTCGCCAGGGCGCGACGGGCCCAGCGGAGCGCGGCGAGCTGGCGCTCGAGCTCCCGCAGGCGATCCGTGGCGGCGCGATCGGGGTTGGTTCGCCCTGGCGCGGCCGCGATGGCGGCCGGAGCAGGACCGACGGCAGCGAGGCGGAGGCCGCCCGCGGCCTCTCGGCGCGTGGCCTCCACCATCGCCTGCAGCTCCCGAGCCTCGACGATGACGCCATCGGCCGTTCTCGGGACCGCCGTGTAGATGTAGCGGCCGATGAAGCCGCTCGCGACGACGAGGATCGTCATCGCGGTCACGGCGCCGGCCAGGCCGTTGAAGCTCCACGCCGAATGGAGGACCACGAGGTACGGCCCGACGATGCCGGTGAAGATGTGGACGCGCAGCCAGGCGCGCATCGAGCCGCGGGGCTTCTTCATGGCGCGCTTCCGGAACGAGTACGCCGTCTCCGTGAGCAGCATCAGGGCGAAGCCGGCGATCCCGAGGCCGTGACCCATGAGGCCACTCGCCGCCGGAACGCCACTGCCCTGGGCCACGCCGGCATAGGCGACGGTGATGAGGACGACCGCGACGAGGGCGGCCACCAGCTCCCTAGAGCGGTCCATTGGCCCCCGCCCCGTCCATCAGCCGCGTCAGCAGCGGCGCGAGGTCTGCCTCGGGCCGCACGAGCAGCTCGCGCACGCCCGTGATGTCCACGTCGCCGCGGATGATCCGCTGCAAAGGCCGCGACATCGCCTGGTCGCCCATCACGACGGCTCCCACGATGCGATCCTCGCCGAGGACCAGCCGGACGTGATTGGCGCCAGCCTCCGACACGACGGCGAAGGCGTCGAGCTGCTGGCGCCAGGCGTCGCTGTCCCCCCGCGCCAGGGTGACGAGGTCGTCGTCCCGCCCGCCGCTGCCGACGGCGCCGATGATCGTCGTCGTCAGTCCCCCGATCCTCGTGACGTTGAGGGCGGCCGGGCGCACGTACGGGCGGTCGAGGCCGGCCATGTTCTCTCCGGCGGCTCGACCCTGCTCGATCGCGACCGACCAGAGGCTGTCGACGGCACGCGTGCCCGTCGCGTCGTCGAGGACCTCGGCCACGTCGCCCGCGGCGAAGACGTCGGGCTCGCTCGTCAGGAACCGCGAGTCGGTGAGAATGCCGCGGCCAGTCTCCAGCCCGGCAGCACGTGCGAGCTCGAGCCTCGGCTGGATGCCGACCGCCACGGCGAGCAGGTCGCACGGGAGCTGGCTGCCGGTCTGCAGCTCGACGCCGGCCACGCGGCCCTTCCGGCCGACGACGCGAACGACCTGGACCCCATGGCTCAGATGAATGCCATGCTCGACGAGGCGGTCCTCCACCAAGCGTGATTCGCCCTGGTCCAGGACGCCGGACCAGTACCGTTCCCCCCGCATGAGGTAGTGCGTCGAGACGCCCTGAGCGGCCAGGCCCTCGGCGAGCTCGACGGCGGTGATCCCGCCACCGACCACACATGCGGATCTGGCCTTCCTCGCCAGCCGGATGATCCGCCGCGCATCCTCGAGGTTGTCCAGGGTGACGACCCCTTCGAGGTCGATCCCGGGCACGTCGGGCCGTACGGCTCGCGCACCGACCGCGAGGAGCAGCCGGTCGTATGGCATCCCGGGTCCGTCGACCAGCGCGACCCGGTGATCGACCACGTCGATCCGGGCGACGTGCCCGACCGTCCGCGTGATTCGAGCCGTCTCGAAATCGCCGTCGGGTCGCGAGAACAAGCCTCCCTCGGGGACGAGACCGGTGAGCAGGTAGGCGAGGCCGGGGCGGGAGTAGAACGGGACCTTCTCGGCGCCGACGATCGTGATCTCCGCGGAGGCGTCGGTGGCTCGGATCGCCTGCGCCGCGGTGGCCCCGGCAGGCCCGTTGCCGACGATGACGTATCGGGGGGCCATGTCACTGGCCCCCGAGCGTCTTGTCCGGATCGAAGACCGGTGCCTGCTCGAACCGCAGGACGCCACGCGGGCAACGCGCGACGCACTCGCCGCAGGTCAGGCAGTAGGCATCGGCGACCGGCAGGCCATGGCGGGCCTTCGATCGGACGTCGATCCCGAGCGGGCAGTTGTACGAGCAGATGCCGCACTCGACGCAGCGCCCCGGCTCGGCAACGACGATCGCCGAGATCATGGCGCGCCGCTTGGCCCTGTCCCGCTGCAGCAGCCGGTCGAGCACTGGCCTCGCGTCCCCCGTCGAGGGCGGCCTGCGAATGGGTCGAGCCCGTCGGGGACGCACCGCCGCAGGCATGATTCTCTCTCGGCCAATCAGCCGGCGAGAGGCGAATGGCCCGCTCTCCCTCGGCGGCGGGCTCTGCCTTGAGCTCGGTCGCCTCACGGGCGAGCCTCGCCGGTTCCGCCCCGGACAAGGTCCGACTCCCGCCCTGCCACCGCTTCGGCACAATCCGCGTATGCCATCGATCCGTCTCGGCGCGCTCTGCTGGAACCAGTACACCGCGTGGCCGGAGCTGCTGGAAGCCGGGATCCGGGCCGACCGGCTCGGCTACGACACGCTCTGGACGTGGGACCACCTCTACCCGATCGTCGGCGACTCGCATGGCCCGAACTTCGAGGGCTGGCTGACGACGACGGCCTGGGCCCAGGCGACCGAGCGGATCCGGATCGGGTTGATGGTCGGGGCCAACACCTTCCGCGCGCCGACGCTGACGGCCAAGATGGCCACGACGCTCGACCACATCTCCAACGGCCGGGCGATCCTCGGCATCGGCGGCGCGTGGTTCGGGGAGGAGCACGAGGACTTCGGGTTCGAGTTCGGGTCGGGCTTCCCGGAGCGACTCCGGTGGCTGGGCGAGGCGCTGCCGATCATGCGCGGCATGCTCGACGGGACCGAGCCGACCGCCGCTGGGCCGCACTACCGCTCGACGCACACCCGGAACCTGCCGCCGCCCGTGCAGGCCCACCTGCCGATCTGCATCGGCGGCGGCGGCGAGCAGGTGACCCTCAAGCTGGTTGCCCGGTACGCCGACATGAACAACGTCGGGGGCGACGTCGCGACCGTACGCCGCAAGGAGGAGATCCTCCTCTCCCACTGCGCGGTGGTGGGCCGCGACCCCGCCGAGATCGAGCGGAGCGTCGGCATCGGCACGGTCTTCATCCGGGACGATCGCAGCGAGGCCGAGCGGCTGTTCCGCAAGGCCTTCGAGCGCAACCGCGCCGGCCGGCTCTGGACGCAGCAACCGGTCGGGACCGTCGAGGACGTCGCGGAGCACCTCGCGCCGTACGTCGAGCTGGGCTACCGGCACCTGATCGCCGGCTTCCCGGCGAGCTACGACGAGGAGTCGATGACTCGCCTCGTCACGGAGGTCAAGCCCCTCCTCGAAGGTTGAGCTCCGGGGCCCGCGGCGCCGCTCGAGTCAGAGTGGCCGCGCGGGCAGGCTGACCCCCGAGGCGGGTGCCGCCAAGCTCTGGGACAAGACGCTCCCAGCGCCTAGGCTCGGGGCCTCGAGCCCGCGAACAACGCGGGTGCGGACTCTTCACGGGGTGCCGTGCTGGCGGCGGTCGTGTCCCAGATCGGCCCTGGTGCGCATCTATAGGGCATGAGCGGACAGGCGATCGGCGGTCAGACGCTCGTCTCGACGGTCCGCCTCGCAACGATGGGAGACGAGGCGGCGTTCGCCTCGTTGGTCGCGGCGTATCACGCGGACATGGCCCGCGTCGCCTACGTGGCCTGCGGAGACCGAGCCACGGCCGAGGACGCGGTCCAGGCCGCGTGGCTCGTCGCCTGGCGCAAGCTGCGGTCACTGCGAGACGCCGGCCGGATCCGCGCGTGGCTCCTGGCGGTGACCGCCAATGAAGCGCGCCAGTTGGTGCGTCGCCGAGGGCGCGTCGTCGAGCTCGATCTCGACCCACCGAGCGACCCTTCCACGGACCCGTCGAGGCGCGTCGACCGGCTGGATCTTCGTCGAGCGCTCGCGCATCTCTCGGCCGACGACCGCTCGATCCTCGCG
>DATEZX010000052.1:0-2277 GCA_035255225.1 Candidatus Limnocylindrales bacterium | reverse complement strand
GTCGCGGCGAGTTCCGGTGCCAGCGCGCCGCGGGCCTCGGCGATCGTCACCTCCCGCTCCGCGATCGCCCGGTACAGGGGCAGGACATCGGGCGCGTGACGACCCAGCGCCGCGAGGTGTCGCTCGATCGTGCCCAGGTCGCCACGGACCATCGGGCCGGTGAGGGCGCGGGCGATACCGAGCGCGCGGGCATTGCCAAGGGTCTGCTCCACGAGCCCGCCGTAGATCGCAAGGCTGCCAGGCTCGTCGAGCCCGGCGACACGCCCGAGCTCGGCGATCGCGTCGAGGAGGGCCACGAACCCGCCCGCCGAGAGCATCGCGGCCGCGTGGTAGGCCGCCTTGCTGCCCGGTGCGAGTCGGACCGCCGTCGCGCCGATCGCCTCGGCCATCGTCGCCAGCAGCGCGGCGAGCTCGTCGTCGCCCTCGACGGCGACGGTCGCCCCGCGGAGCGCCGCGACCGCCCGCTCGGTGTCGGCGAAGGCGACGAGGGGATGGAACGCGCCGACCTGCGTCCCGGCCGCGCGGGCCGGCTCGAGGACCTCGGCCCCGAGCGCGCCCGAGGTGTGGACCATCGCCTGGCCGCTGTACATCCGGAGCTCCGACGCGAGAGCCGGGATGACGTCGTCGGGTACGGCCAGGATGATGAGCTCGACCTCGTCGAGGAGGGCCGACGCCTCGCCGAAGGCGCGGGCGCCCGGGACGAGCGACCGGAAGCGCTCCCGGCGAGCCTCGTCGCGCGAGGCCACCCCGCCGACCGGCCAGCCAGCGCGGCTGAGGGCGAGCCCGAGGGCCGTGCCGACCGCTCCCGCCCCGACGATTCCCACGATCGGCGGCGAGCCGGGCTCGGAGTGGGCGTGCGGGTGGGCGTGGTCGCTCGGGTGCTCGAGATCGCCGTGGTGGTGGGTCCCCGGTCCGGCCGGATCGAGATCGATTCCCTGCCGCCGCAGGTCCTCGATGGCCCGCACATCGGGTCGGCCCGGGCCGGCCGCTTGCTCCGGCTGGTCCCAGGCCTTCATCGCCGAGCGCGGTACGCTTCCACGCGACGAGTCTAGCCATCGAAGGCGAGGGCCGAACCACGACCACCCGGGATCCCTTCGGCGCGCGGGCCAGCCTCGGCACGGGCCTGCCGGACCTCTACCGCGTCGCCGCGATCGAGCGGCTCATCGACCTCGAGCGGGCGCCGGTGACGCTCAAGATCCTGCTCGAGAACGTCCTGCGCCACGCGGGCGGCGGCGTCGTCTCGGCCGAGGACGTCGAGGCCCTGGCCCGCTGGCGCCCCGGCGTCGGCGGCGAGGCCGAGATCCCGTTCATGCCGGCGCGGGTCATCCTCCAGGACTTCAC
The DNA here is from genome assembly GCA_035255225.1 of Candidatus Limnocylindrales bacterium. Classification (GTDB taxonomy): domain Bacteria; phylum Chloroflexota; class Limnocylindria; order Limnocylindrales; family CSP1-4; genus UBA5189. Next base: position 936 of record DATEZX010000052.1, on the reverse strand, counting down.
CGGCGTGCCGGCCGTCGTCGACCTCGCGGCCATGCGCGACGCGATGGCCGAGCTCGGCGGCGACCCGGGGCGCGTCAATCCGCTCGTCGCGGCGGATCTCGTCATCGACCACAGCGTCCAGGTCGACGCGTTCGGAACGCCCGCCGCCTTCGCGTTCAACGTCGCCCGGGAGTACGAGCGCAACGGCGAGCGCTACCAGCTCCTGCGCTGGGCCCAGACCGCCTTCCGGAACCTGCGTGTCGTGCCGCCCGGGACGGGCATCGTCCACCAGGTCAACCTCGAGTACCTCGCCACCGTCATCGACGACCGCCCGGACGACGGCGGCCGGGTCGCCCTGCCCGACACGGTCGTCGGCACCGACTCGCACACCACGATGGTCAACGGCCTCGGCGTGCTGGGCTACGGCGTGGGCGGCATCGAGGCCGAGGCGGTCCTCCTCGGCCAGCCGATCTACCAGCCGATGCCGCGCGTCGTCGGCGTCCGGTTGACCGGCGAGCTGCCGCGCGGCTCGACGGCGACCGACCTCGTCCTCGTCGTCACTGAGATGCTCCGGAGGTTCGGCGTCGTCGGCTCGTTCGTCGAGTTCGCCGGCGACGGGCTCGCCGGCCTTGCCCTCGCCGACCGGGCGACGATCTCGAACATGAGCCCTGAGTTCGGGGCGACCTCGACGCTCTTCCCGATCGACGAGGAGACGATCGCCTACCTCCGGCTGACCGGTCGATCCGCCGAGCGCGTCGCCCTCGTCGAGGCCTTCGCGCGCGCCCAGGGGCTGTGGCGGCTGCCCGGCGCGGTCCCGGAGTTCGACGACCTGCTGACGCTCGACCTCGGCAGCGTCGAGCCGTCCGTCGCCGGGCCGCGGCGGCCGCAGGATCGCGTGGCGCTCACCGCGCTGCGCGAGAACTTCCGCACGGCCTTTCCGGACGGCCTGACCGCCCT
>DATEZX010000051.1:0-3728 GCA_035255225.1 Candidatus Limnocylindrales bacterium | reverse complement strand
CGCTACGGCGCGTGGCGCCTCAAGAACAACTACGGCCGCGAGTACATGGGCATCGGCCGCTCGACCTTCCTCATCGATCCCGACCTGCGGATCGCCCGGGCCTGGCCGAACGTCAAGGCCGACGGCCACGCCGCCGCGGTCCTCGAGGCGCTCGCCGAGGAGCGCGCCGCCCGCGGTGGCTGAGCCCCCGGCAGCCGCGGAGCGCCCGCGCGGCGCCGAGGCGCCGCACGCCTGGCGGCCGGCGCGGTTCATGGTCATCGCCGCCCATCCCGACGATGCCGACTTCGGACCGGCCGCGACAGCGGCCCGCTGGATCGACGAAGGCTCCGAGGGCTGGCTCGTGTGCTGCACGAGCGGCGACGCCGGCGCGGACGATCCGGACACCGATCCCCTCGAGCTAGCGTCGACGCGCGAGCGCGAGCAGCGCGCCGCGGCGGCGATCGTGGGCTACTCGGGCGTGTCGTTCCTGCACCAGCCCGACGGCGCCCTCGCCAACGACCTGGTCCTGCGGGAGCACCTCGTGCGCGAGATCCGGACCTTCCGACCCGATGCCGTGTTCGCCACGGATCCGGAGGTCCTGTTCCACGGCGATCGCGGTGTGAACCACGTCGATCACCGGACCGCCGGCCTGGCCGCGGTCGACGCGGTCTATCCCGCGGCCCGCAACGCGATGGCCTTCCCGTGGCTGGCCCGCGACGGCCTCGAGCCCCACCGGGTGCGGCGGATCTACCTCTTCTGGCCCAATGCGGTGAACGTCCGAGTCGACGTCTCGACCACGATCGACCGCAAGATCGGCGCCCTGCGCGCGCACGCGACGCAGATCCGCGAGCCGGGGAGCCTGGAGCCACGGATCCGGGCCTGGGCGACCGAGGAGGGCGAGCCGATCGGCGCCGCGGCGGGCGAGGCGTTCCGGCTGATCGTCATCGACGACGATGCCGACGAGGCTCCGGACGAGCCGTCGGGCGCGGGGCTCGGGGTCGGCGAGGCGGGGCCCGAGTCCTAGCGGTCGAGGGCGATCGCGTCGGCGGCGTCCGCGCCGATCGCCACCCGGACGGCATCCCAGACCGCCCAGAGCGAGTCCAGTCCGCGGCCGCGATCGGCGAGGAATGTCCGCAGGTCCGGGGCCTCGAGGGTCGGCGCCCAGCGGGCGACCGCCTCGTCGGCCGCGACCCGCGCCCCCCGGAACAGCTCGGCGATCTCGGCGCTGTTCGGCCAGCCGCGGACCCGCCGCGGGTCGACGCCGACCTCGGCGAGCGCCCGGCTGAGGTCGCGGTACGTGGGCGCGAACCCATCGGCCCAGGCGTCGTGACCGTCGTACCGGCGCCCCGCCGACGCCAGGGCCACGACGATCTCGCGACACTGGTCGATGGTGAAGGTGTCCCAGAAGGGATTGCCCATCGGCAGGTCGATGAGCCCGAGATCGATCGCCCGCGCCCGGACGGCCTCGACGAAGGCCGTCAACAGCTCTTCCCAGGCGCGGCGCTGGTCGGCGTCCATGCCGGACACGAGATCGACCAGTCGGAGCATCGCCCGGTGGTCGCCGGCCAGGACCAGGTGGAGTGACGGCGCGCTGCCCGAGGTCGAGAGCTCGGCGAGGAGCGGGTCCGGCTCGGGCTCGATCGCGACGGCGGTCAGGCCCGATCTCGCGATCGGCGCGAGGTCCGCGCTCGCGGCCGGCCCGATCGATCGCGGGTGAGGCGCGAACGGAAGCGGCATCGCCACCACCGGGTGAACGATCGTTCGAATGCCTGGCTCGTCGCGGTCGATCGACCGGCGGTCACCGGGACCGCCCGGCGCCGGCCCGTCGAGCGCCCGGTGGAAGGCATCCGCGGCGAGGGTCGAGGCCCGCCGCGGGATGGCGTCGCGGGTCACCGTGAGCCGGATTTCGTGCGTGGGGGGCCGGGTGCCGAGGATGACGATGATGGCAGCGCCGGTGGCGATGCCGAGGACCAGACCGAGTGCCAGGAAGGCAACCTCGCTGGGGCTCACGCCGTCCGCTAATCCTCGCTCCGGATGCCATCAATGGGTCGGTGCCCGGGCGAGAGCGTAGCTGCGACTCGCGGTCGAGTCAACACGCCGGCGCGTGGCTGCGATGAGTGCCGCTGCAGCGGCCCGTGCGCGGATGGTAGGATCGAGCGACCGGCTGGGAACGTTCGGCGTCCCCACCGCCGGCCTGGTTCCAGACGCTCCGCACGAGGTGTGACCGCGTCCTTGGCCCTCGAAGCCCGCCAGCTCGACGTTCGCCAGGAATTCCTCGTCCAGCCCGTCGACGCCTCCTGGTTGCAGTGCAACATCGAATGCCAGGAAGCCTGTCCCGTCGGGACCAACTGCCGGGGCTACCTCAACCTCGCCGCCGAGGGTCGCTTCGAGGAGGGCTACATCCTCTCCCGCGAACCGAACCCGGTCGCGGCGATGTGCTCGTACGTCTGCTCGGCCCCGTGCGAGCGGGCCTGTCGGCGGGGCGACATCGACCGGCCGCTGGCGATCCGGGCCATGAAGCGCTTCCTCGTCGAGTGGCACGAGGCGTCTGGGATCCCCGACGTCATGCCCCACATCGAGGCCCGGCCCGAGAAGGTCGCCGTCGTCGGCGCCGGCCCGGCCGGCATCGCCGTCGCTCGCGAGCTGGCGATGCAGGGCTACGGGGTCGACGTCTACGACAGCCTGCCGTACGGCGGCGGGACGATGCTCATCGGCGTGCCGGCCTTCCGGCTGCCACGCGAAGCGATCGAGATGGACGTCCGGCTCGTCGAGCGACTGGGCGTGCGGTTCCACTTCAGCACCACCATCGGTGTCGACGTCAGCTTCGATGACCTGCAGCGCGACTTCGACGCGATCGCGATCACCGCCGGGGCGATGAACCCCGTCGCCCTCGACGTGCCCGGCGCGGAGCTCGAGGGGATGGAGTACGGCGTCGACTTCATGCGCAAGGCCAACCTCGGCCAGCCGATCCCGATCGGGGCCGACGTCGTCGTCATCGGCGGCGGCTACACCGCGATGGACTGCTCGCGGACCGCCCTGCGTCATGGCGCCGAGCACGTCTCGATCGTCTACCGCCGGACCCGGTCCGAGCTGGTCGTCGACGAGGAGGAGCTCGGCGAGACCGAGCGCGAGGGCGTCCGGATGGAGTTCCTGGCCAGCCCGGTCGAGGTGCTCGGCGAGGACGGCCACATCACGGCCGTGAAGTTCATCCGCAACCGGCTCGGCGAGCCCGACGCCTCCGGCCGCCGCTCGCCGGTACCGGTCGAGGGTTCGGAGTTCACGATCAAGGCCGACGTCGTCATCCCGGCCGTCTCCCAGGCGGCGGACCTTACGTTCCTGCCCGTCGAGGCGGACTTCGAGGTCAACCGCGGCCGCGTCAAGGTCGACCCGGCGACCTATGCGACCAACGTCCGGGGGGTCTTCGCCTGCGGCGACTTCGTGACCGGCCCGACGACCCTCATCGAGGCCGCCGGCCACGGCAAGAAGTGCGCCTACGCGATCGACCGCTACCTCGCCGGCCGCACCGACGTGACCGTCGCCGCCAACGTCAAGATCACGAGCTCGTGGCGCCACGACATGCCCGAGTTCTACGACGTCCTGCCGCGCCAGCACATCCCGATGGTGCCGCTCACCGCGCGCATGCCATCGACCGAACCGGTCGTCAACTTCAACACGCCGGTGGAGCTCGGGTTCGACGCGAACGGAGCGGTCGCCGAGTCGACGCGCTGCCTCATGTGCAACTACAACAT
>DATEZX010000050.1:0-4289 GCA_035255225.1 Candidatus Limnocylindrales bacterium | reverse complement strand
AGCCTGCCTGACGAGGAGGTCGAGCGACGCCTCGGCGGCCGACGTCGGACCGACCCGCCGGCGGCGCCCAGGGGACAGTCAAGTGGCAGACCACGAACTCGCACGACACGCGGCGCGCTCCTCCGGGATTCGAGCACCCTCGTCGGCGCCGCGCTGCTGGCCGTCGTGGCCTTCCAGGTCCTCTCGGGCGCCGGTCCCGGGGCGACGCCCGGCTACTCGACGCCGCCCGGCCAGACGGGCGTGGCCGTCGGCTCGCTCGGAGCCGGCACGACCCTGCCGCCGCTGACGACCCTGGGCCCGATCGTGAACCCGGGCATCCACCTCGAAGCCACGCCGACCCCCGTGCCGGTCATCACCCTCCCACCATTGAAGCCGAGGGCCAGGCCGACGCCGAAGCCCACGCCCAGGCCGACCGCCACGACGCCGCCGTCGGTCACGGTCTCGTGCGGGGTCGTCAGCGGCCAGCAGGTCAACTGCACGGCAACCGTGGCGCACATCCAGTCCGGCAGCGAGGTCTGGGCCATGGGTGGCGCCGGGAGCGTGGACTTGGGTGGCAGCGGATCGACCTCGATCACCTTCACCTACGGCTCGTCCGGCACGTACGCGGTGGCGGTGACGGTCACGGGGTTGAATGGCTCGACGACGGCCTCGGACACGACGTCGGTCACCGTCTGACGCGCGGCTCACCCCTCGCCCGCTGCTATACTCCCGGGGCTTTGCGGGGCCGCCGATGATCGAGCCCGGGAAGGCGGGCGCCTACCTCGCTCTCTTCTCCGAGATCGGCGCCGTCCTGCTGGTCACGACCCTGGGCGGCTCGCTCGCCGGGCACTGGGTCGACGAGCAGCTCGGGATCGCCCCGATCGCGCTCCTCATCGGGGCACTGGGTGGCTTCGGGAGCGGCTGGGCGGTCGCTTTGCGGGTCATCGCCCGGTTCCTCGCGAGGTTCGAAGACTGAAGTCCGAGCGCGCCGGGAGCGCGCTCATCGTTTGGAGAGGGAGTGACGAGCCAGACCGCGCCTGCCGCCGCCGGCACCGCGACGATCGATGGCCCGCCGGCGTCGCGCGGCTCGAGCCGCCGCACGCTGTGGCTGGCCGCGCTGGCGGTCATCGTCATCGACGCGATCGCGATCGTCGTCGCCGCGCCGGCGGGCTTCCCGGACCCGAAGTCCACGATCCTCCAGAACCTCGAGCCCGTGCCGCCGAACGTCGTCTGGGACCTCGCACCGGGCGGCCCGGTGAACAACAGCCCGCTCGTCGTCGAGATCCACCCGAGCATCACCTCGAGCATCGTCGTGTCGTGGATCGTCATCGCCGGCCTGATCCTCGTCGGCTGGGCCCTGACCCGGCGCCTGACGCCCGTGCCGGGCCGCGGCCAGAACGTCTTCGAGTACATCTACGAGGGCTTCGCGGGCTGGGCCGAGGGACTCGGAGGTCCACGCGCGCGGCGCTACACGTTCATCTTCGCGGCGTTCTTCCTGTTCATCGTCCTGGCCAACTGGACGGACCTCATCCTGTTCGGCGACAAGGTGAGCGCCCTCCGCACGCCGACGAGCGACATCAACATCACGATCGGGATGGCGCTGGTGGTCTTCGTGGCCACCCACGTCGAGGGCGTTCGATCACTCGGGGTCGGCGGCTATCTCGGCAAGTTCATCAACCTTCGCGGCTTCCGGAAGGGGATCGCGAGCGGGCTGATCGACCTGTATGTCGGGTTGATCGAGTTCCTGCTGGAGTTCTTCAAGCCGGTGACGCTCTCGTTCCGACTCTGGGGCAACCTGTACGGCGGCGGGATCATGCTCGGGGTCTTCACGGCCCTGATCCTCGCCTTCGTGCCGATCCCGTTCATCGCCCTGGAGGGCTTCATCGGCTTCATCCAGGCCCTGATCTTCGCGTCGCTCACCCTCGTGTACGTGCTGATCGCGACCGAGAGCCACGACGAGGATGAGCACGCGACGCCGGCCTACGCGACCGAGCCCCCGGGCCCCGTCGCGCAGACGCAGGCGAGCATGTCGGCCGCCACGGGGGCGGGGCACTGACGGTAGTCAAGTTCAGGTAGGCGCCCGTTTCGGGAGGCAGTTCGGAGGTTCGTTCCGCAAATGGAGATGATCGGAGCAGGGCTCGCCGCGCTCGGCGTCGTCGGCCCTGGCATCGGGATCGGGATCCTCACCGGCCTGGCGACGTCGGCCATGGGCCGCAACCCCGACGCGGCCGGGACGATCCGGGCGACGTTCATCCTCGGGGCGGCGTTCGCCGAGGGGCTCGGCATCCTGGCGTTCGTCGTCGGCGTCCTCATCGTCTTCCTGAAGTAGGCATGCCGCTCTTCTCGATCGTCGGCGGCGTACCGCTCGCGCCCCCGCCGGGCCTGGCCGCCGACAGCGGCCCGGGCCTCGTCTTCAACGGCTTCTGGATCGCCATCGCGGCGGTCAACTTCCTGTTCTTCCTGTACGTCATCCAGCGGGTCGCGTTCGGTCCGGTGAGCCGCCTCCTGGCCGAGCGGCGCGCCCGGATCGAGCAGGGCCTCAAGGACGCAGAGCAGGCGCGGGCCGACCGGGAGAACGCCGAGCAGGAGCGCCTGGCGACGCTCGGCGAGGCGCGCCGCGAGGCCAACGACATCCTGGCGCGCGCCCAGAAGGTCGCCCAGGAGACCCGCGACGCCGACATCGCGGCGACCCGGGAGGAGCTCGAGCGGCTGCGGACACGCGCGACCGAGGACATCGCGGCCGAGAAGCAGCGGGCCCTGTCCGAGCTGCGGACCGAGGTCGCGGATCTCGCCCTCCGGGCGGCCGGCGTGGTCGTGCGTGAGTCGATGACCGGCGATCGCCAGCGGCGCCTCGTCGAGGAGTTCCTGGCCGAGGCCGGCACGGGCGGCAGCCCCGCCGCGCCCGGGAGCCCGAAGGCCAACTGATGGCCCGACCCGCGACTGCGTCGAAGCGCTACGCCGAGGCGGCCTTCCAGCTCGCCTCGCGCGACGGCGTGCTCGACGAGTGGGCCGCGGGTCTCGACCTCGCCGTGCAGTTCGTCGGCGAGGAGCGGGTGGCGTTGATCGTGGACAACCCGGCGCGGCCGCTCCGCGACCGGCTCGCCGTCCTCGAGAAGCTCCTCAAGGGTCGTGTCCCCGATGGCGTCCTCCGTCTCGCGGGCCTGCTCGCCACGCGCTCCCGGGTGGAGCGCCTCCCGGGCGTTGCGGCCGAGTACCACCGCCTGCTCGACGTGCAGCGAGGCGTCGTCGAGGCCCGGGTGACGAGCGCCGCCCCGCTCACGCCCGACGAGACCGAGGCCGTCCGCGGGTGGGTCGAGCGGACGACCGGCGCCAGGGTCAACCTCTCAGCCGTCGTGGACGAGTCGCTCATCGGCGGCCTGACGGTCCGCGTCGGCGACACGCTCATGGACGCCTCCGTCCGGGGCCGCCTCGAGCGGCTCCGCACTCAGCTCGCCACCGGCTCCCGAGCCGGCTGACCCGCCTTCCGACGCGCGTAGCGCAAGCCAAACCCAGGAGAACCGATGGCCATCCGCTCAGACGAGATCGTCAACATCATCAAGTCGGCGATCGACACGTTCGACGCCGGGTCCGAGACCCGAACGGTCGGCACGGTCGTCGAGGTTGGCGACGGGATCGCCCAGGTCTACGGCCTCGAGAGCGCCCTGGCCTCGGAGCTCCTCGAGTTCCCGGGCGGCGTCATGGGCATGGCCCTCAACCTGGAGGAGGAGACCGTCGGCGCCGTCATCCTCGGGGACGCGGCGGCGATCAAGGAAGGCGACACCGTCAAGACCACCGGCCGCGTGGTCGAGGTCCCAGTCGGCCAGGCGCTCCTCGGGCGCGTCGTCGACCCGCTCGGCCGGCCGGTCGACGACAAGGGCCCGATCGAGACGACGAAGACGCGGCCGGTCGAGCGGATCGCCCCCGGCGTCATCGTCCGCCAGGGTGTCGACACGCCCGTCCAGACGGGCATCAAGGCCATCGACGCCCTCATCCCGATCGGGCGGGGCCAGCGCGAGCTCATCATCGGCGACCGCCAGACGGGCAAGACCGCGCTCGCGATCGACACGATCATCAACCAGACCGGCGAGGGCCTGGTCTGCATCTACGTCGCCATCGGCCAGAAGCTCTCGACGATCGCCCAGACCGTGGCGACGCTCGAGAAGTACGGTGCGATGAAGCACACGATCGTCGTCGTCGCCGGCGCGGAGGATCCCGCCCCGCTCCAGTACATCGCCCCGTACGCCGGCGCGGCGATGGGCGAGGAGGTCATGGAGGTCGGCGTCGAGATCGACGGCCAGCTCGTCAAGGAC
>DATEZX010000049.1:0-6085 GCA_035255225.1 Candidatus Limnocylindrales bacterium | reverse complement strand
GAGCTCGACGACTCGACGTACGAGCGGCTCGAGGCCACCGGGGCGGCGCTCGAGGCAGGGCTGCGGGATGCGGCCGCCGCGGCTGGACGAACGATCGCGATCGCCCGGGTCGGCTCGCTGCTGACCGTCTTCTTCCGGGAGTCGGTGCCTACGACGACCGACGAGGCGATGGCCTCGGATCGCGTCGCCTATGCCCGGTTCTTCGGCGCGATGCTCGACCGGGGCGTCCTGTTGCCGCCGTCGCAGTTCGAGGCATGGTTCATCTCGGCAGCCCATGGCGAGGGCGAGATCGCCGCGACGATCGACGCCGCCGAGGAGGCGTTCCGAGCATGACCCGCGACGCCGTCCTGCTCATGGCCTACGGCAGCCCCGACAGCCTCGACCAGGTCGAGGCGTACTACACCGACATCCGTCGCGGCAGCCCGCCGCCGCCCGAGCTCCTCGAAGAGCTGATCGACCGGTACCGCGCCATCGGCGGCGGCTCGCCGCTCTCGCGGCTCGTCGAGGCCCAGCGCGCCGCGCTCGAGGCCGAGCTCGGGCGGCGAGGCCGCCCGATGCCCGTCTACGCCGGGATGCGCCACATCGCGCCGCGGATCGGGGATGTCGTCGGCCGCCTCGCCGACGACGGCGCGGAGCGCTTCGCAGCGATCGCCCTCGCGCCGCAGCGGTCCTCGAACGGCATCGGCTACCGCCGCGCCGTGGAAGCCGCGCTCGGCGCGCGATCGACGGCCGGCAGGTCATCGCCGGAGCTCCACTACGTCGCCTCGTGGCACGACGAGCCACGCTTCGTCGAGGCGCTCGCCACGGCCGTCACCGAGGCCCTGGCGCGGTTCGAGGAGCCGGCGCGTGTATCGGTCGTCTTCACCGCCCACAGCCTGCCCGCCCGCGTCGTGGCGGAGGGTGACGTCTACCCGGACGAGGTGCGCCACACGGCCGAGCTGGTGGCCGCCCGGCTGGGCCTCGGGTCGTTCGAGCAGGCCTTCCAGAGCGCGGGCCGAACGGGCGAACCGTGGCTCGGGCCCGAGCTGCTGGCGACGCTCCGGCGCCTGGCGGCCGACGGCGCCCGGAATGTCCTGGTGGCGCCGGTCGGGTTCGTCGCCGACCACCTCGAGGTGCTGTACGACATCGACATCGAGGCCCGTGCCGAGGCCGAGCGCCTCGGGATGCGCCTCGAGCGGCCGCGCTCGATGAACGACGACCCGATGTTCATCGCCGGCCTGGCCGACGTCGCGCTCACGGCCCTCGATCGAGCGCCCGACCCCGCGCCGGTCATGCCTGACCGGCAATCTCTCAGCCGACCCACCTGAGGAGTCCCGCGATGGAGCCCCTGCCCGCCGGCCAGCCCGCAGCCACGCACCATGGCCATCCCGGGGGTCGCCCCGGTGGTCGTCAGCCGGGTCCCGGCGCCCCTCCCGGCGGCCACCCGATCGGGGGCGTCGGCTCCGTCAAGCCCGACGGCTACGTCTTCGCCCGGGCGCCGATGCTCGTGTACTGGGAGACCACGCTGTCCTGCGGCCTGGCGTGCCGGCACTGCCGCGCCGAGGCCAACCCGAATCCCGCCCCCGACGAGCTGACGACGGAGGAGGGTCTCGCCTTCCTGGATCGCCTGACCGGCTTCGGGCGGCCCTACCCGCACGTCGTCTTCACGGGCGGCGACCCGCTCCGCCGGGCCGACCTCGCAACCCTCGTGGCCGGCGCGACGGCCCGCGGGATCGGGGCCTCGCTCGCGCCGGCAGCCACGCCGCTCCTGACGGCCGACCGCCTGGCGGAGCTCCGGGACGCGGGCATCCAGACGATGTCGCTCAGCATCGACGGCTCGACGCCGGTCCTCCACGACGGCTTTCGCGGCGTGCCGGGCACGTTCGACGCCACGATCGAGGCGGCACGCGTCGCGCACGAGGTCGGCCTGCCCCTCCAGATCAACACCCTCGTCACCGACGAGACGCTCACCGACCTGCCGGCGACCTACGAGCTCATGAGGACGCTCGGGATCATTCGCTGGAGCCTGTTCTTCCTCATCTCGGTGGGCCGGGGCAGCGCCCTGCGCGAGATCTCGGCCGGCGACGGCGAGAAGCTCAACCACTGGCTGTACGACCTGTCGAAGACCTCGCCGTTCGCGATCAAGACGACCGAGGCCACGCACTTCCGGCGGGTCGCGATCAAGCGCATGACGGCCGACGGCGTGGCCGCGCCGGCGATCCTCCAGACCTCGGTCGGGCGCGGCTTCGGCGTCCGCGACGGCAACGGGATCATGTTCGTCTCGAACAACGGCACGGTCTTCCCGTCCGGCTTCCTGCCGCTGCCAGTCGGCAACGTCCGGGTCGACGATCCGGTGGCCCTCTACCGCGAGCATCCGGTGTTCGCCTCGCTGCGCGACGTCGACCAGCTCAAGGGACGCTGCGGGCGGTGCGAGTACGCCGAGGTCTGCGGCGGCTCGCGCGCCCGGGCCTTCGCCTGGACGGGCGACCTCCTCGAGGCCGATCCGCTCTGTCCGTACGTGCCGAACGGCGCGCCGCGGGTGCGGTTCGACTGAGCCGTCGCGACCGGCTCGAACGCCGATGAGCGTCCTCGCATGAGCGTCCTGGTCCTCGGTGGTGGGATCACCGGCCTGGCGGCTGCGTACGAGCTCGGCAAGGCAGGCATCCCGACGATCCTCCTCGAGGCCTCGAGCCGGCTCGGCGGCAAGGTCGCGACGCACCGGCGCGACGGCTTCGTCATCGACGACGGCCCTGACTCGTTCGTCGCCTACAAGCCCGCCGCGGTGGAGCTGTGCCGCGAGCTCGGCATCGGCGATGAGCTGATCTCACCCCAGGAGCCGCGAACCGTGTACGTCAGGGCCGGCGGCCGCTTTGCGCGGCTCCCGGACGGGATGGGCCTGGTCCTCCCGACGCGACTCCGGCCATTCGTGGTGACCGACCTCTTCACGCTCCGGCAGAAGGCCCGGATGGCCCTCGATGTGCTGCTGCCTCGCGAGCTCGCGACCGACGACGTGGCCGTCGGCGCGTTCCTCGAGCGTCGCCTCGGGCGGGCGGTCGTCGACCGCCTGGCCGGGCCGCTCATCGGTGGCGTCTACGGCACGGCCATCGACCAGCTCAGCCTCGACGCCGTTGTGCCCCAGCTCCGCGACGCCGAACGGAGGCATCGCTCGCTGCTCCTCGCCAGCCTGGCCGACGGGCGCGCCCGGCGGCGGAGCGACCGGAAGCCGGGCTCGCCGTTCGTGGCCCTCCGCGGCGGGATCGGCCAGCTGACCGAGACGCTCGCCGAGGCGGTCCTGGCGATGCCCTCGGTCGAGGTCCGCCTGTCCACGCCGGTCGTCTCCCTGGCGACCTCGGCGCACGGAGTCGAGGTCTCGCTCGACGGCAGCCCCGGGCTCCGTGGCGATGGGGCGATCGTTGCGACGCCGGCTGGCGTCGCGGCCAGTCTCCTCGAGAACGATGCGCCGGCCGCCGCCGCGCCGATCCGCGCGATCCCCCACGGCTCGACCGCGGTCGTGACGCTCGCCTACCCGCCGGAGCACGTGCCAGCCAACCTCGACGGCCACGGCTTCCTCGTCGCGGACGGCGAGCCGCTGACGATCCACGCCTGCACCCTGTCGTCCCGCAAGTGGGCCGACCGGGCGCCGGAGGGTTGGCTCCTGGCCCGGGCGTTCGTCGGCGACGGCGCCGCGGCGGCCTCCTGGACCGACGCGGAGCTGGTCGCCGCCGCAGCCCGCGACCTCGGGGCCACGCTCGGCCTGCGCGGGACGCCCGCGTTCACCCGGGTCGCCCGGTATCGGGGCGCCATGCCGCACTACACCGTCGGCCACCTCGACCGGGTCGCGGCCGCCACGACGGCCCTCGCGGAGAGCCCGCAGGTCGTCCTCGCCGGGGGCGCCTACCGGGGCGTCGGCCTGCCCGACTGCATCGCCCAGGGCCGAGCCGCCGCCGGCCACCTCGTCCAGCGCCTCGGCGGCGGCACCGTGAACGCCGACGCCCGGGTCGCGGACACCCTGGTCGGCGACGCCGAGGTCGACGTGGCCGGCGATCACGTCCCGTCCAGCCAGCTTCACGTCGGAGAGCTACCCCTCGACGAGCTGCCGATCGGCACCCCGGCGCGCGTGTCGGCGATCGCGCCGGCGCACGCCGAGGAGCTGGCGGCGGAGGGCATCGGGCCCGGGAGCGAGGTCGTCCTCGTCGCCAGGGCGCCGCTCGGCGGGCCGGTCGTCGTCCGGACCGGCCGGGCGCGGGTCGCCGTCCCGGGCGAGGTGTCCGCGGGCGTGACCGTCCGGCCGACCTCGGAGCCCGGCCCGTGAAGCACCACCACGCGGCGACAGGGGTGCAGTCCGACGGGGCCGATCTGCCGGTCGTCGCACTGGTGGGCCGGCCGAACGTCGGCAAGTCGACGTTCCTCGCCCGGGCGACCGGGCGGTTCGTCGAGACCGCCAACGCCCCCGGAACGACGGTCCTCTCCGAGCGCCGGAAGGTCGTCGTCGACGGCCAGGCGGCCTGGCTCGTCGACCTGCCGGGCACCCGGTCGCTCACCGATCGACCCGCCGGCGAGGCACCCTTCTGGAGGCAGCTCGACGAGGTCCGGCCCGACGCGATCCTCTGCCTGATCGATGCCGGGGATCTCGCCCGCCACCTGCCGCTCGTCCTGGCGTGCCGCGACCTCGGGCTGCCCATCGTCGTCGCCGCGAACCTCAGCGACGAGGCCGAGCGACGCGGCATCGAGGTCGACCCCGGCCGGCTCTCGCAGCTCCTCGTCGCGCCGGTCCACGTGACGAACGGCCGTGCCGGGCATGGCGTCCGGGCCGCGACCCGGGACGCAATCCGGCTGGCCCGGCAGCGCCGTGGCGTCCTCCTCGGCGAGCGACGGCCTCGGGCGACCCAGCCCGCCGCGATCTATCCGCCCTCGGTCGATCGGGAGCTGCAGCTCGAGGCCCAGCGGCTCCTTGGCGCGAGATCGCTCGGGGCGTCGGCGATCGACCCGAGCGGCATCGGCGCCCTCGTCGCGGCCGGCGTGGTGAGCCCGCGCGGCGGTGCGACCCTCGCCCGGACGTCCGAGCTCGAGGCGACGCGCCGAGCCATCGCGGCCCGGTGGGCCGCCCAGGCCGAGCGAATCCGCGCCACCCGCCCACCGCTCGCAGACCGCCTGGCAGAGCTCGTCACCTCGCCGTGGCCGGGCATTCCCATCCTCGCTGCCGTCTCGATCGGGACGTTCCTCGCCCTGGTCGTCGTCGGCGGGGCGCTGGCCTCGGGCCTGTCCGGTGGATGGGCGGCGGCCGTCTCGCCCATCCTGGCCTCGACGATCGGCGCCGCGGTCCCCGTGCCGGCCCTCGCCCGGGCGTTGCTGTGGGCGTTCGACGGCGGCCTCATGGCGATGGTCTCGGTCGGGATCCCCTACATCCTGACGTTCTACGTGGTGCTCGCCGCCCTCGAGGACTCCGGCTACCTGACGAGCGCGGCCGTCCTCCTCGACCGGCTGTTCAACGCCCTGGGCCTGCCCGGCCGGGCCGCCGTGCCCCTCCTCGCCGCCGCCGGCTGCAACGTCCCGGCGATCTACGGCACCCGGATCCTCGGCTCGCGGCGGGCGCGGATCCTCGGAAGCTTCCTGGTGACCCTCACGCCGTGCTCCGCCAGGACCGCGGTGGTCGTGGCCGCGCTGGCGCCGTTCGCCGGTCCGGTCGTCGCGTTCGCCGCGTTCGGCGTCGCCCTGGCGATCACGCTCGGTGCCGGGCTTGCGGCGAACGCCCTGATCCCGGGCCGCCAGCCGGCCACCGTCCTCGAGCTGAGCCCGCTCCGGATGCCCGTCCCGCGCCACGTCGTGGCCAAGGCCTGGAACCGCTTCCGGGGCTTCGTCGTGACCGCCGCGCCGATCATGCTCGTCGGTTCGTTCGTCCTCGGCCTGGTCTGGGAGTCCGGGGCCTGGAGCCCGCTCGCCGCGGCCCTGGCGCCCGTCACGACCGGCTGGCTCGGGCTGCCGCCGATCGTCGGGATCGCGATCGTGTTCGCGTTCCTCCGCAAGGAGCTGGCCCTCCAGCTGCTCGTCGCGCTGGCAGTCATCGAGTACGGCGCCATCGGCGCCAACCTCGGGGCGATCCTCACCC
>DATEZX010000048.1:0-11476 GCA_035255225.1 Candidatus Limnocylindrales bacterium | reverse complement strand
AGCCGACCGCGGTCGTGTCCGGGCCAGCTGGGCGACCGCTGGCGATTGCCTTCCTCGGCGACCCGAACAGCATCCACCTCCGACGGTGGGCTGGCTGGTTCGCGGCGCGCGGCCACCGCGTCTGGGTCCTCGTCCCCGAGGGCGCTCGAATCGGTGCTGGCCTGCCCGCCGGAATCGCCATCGAGTGGTTCGTGCCCTTTACCCGATCGCGGTTCCATCAGCTCGGCGGCATCGCGGCCCGCCGGGCGCTGCAGGCGCTCCTCGCTCGCCTGGCTCCGGATGTGCTGCACGCTCACTACCTGACCGGCTACGGCTATTACGCCTTCCTGTCCGGGTTCCATCCCTACGCGATCAGCGTCTGGGGAACCGACATCCTCGTCACGGCACGCGCGAGTCTCCGTGAACGCCTGTACGCCCGCGTCGCGCTCTCGGCTGCGGACCTTGTGACGGGCGATTCGGTCGAGCTTGTCCGAGCCGCTGTCGCCGCCGGCGCACACGGGTCCAAGAGCCTCCTCGTCGAGTTCGGAGTCGACCTGGCCCATTTCTCGCCTGGGCCATCACCGGACGAGCTCCGGACGCGGCTGGGTCTCGACGGTCGACGGGTCCTGTTCTCGCCCCGGACGATCACACCGCTGTATCGGCATGACGTCGTGCTCGAGGCGCTCGCCCGACTCCCGGCCGATGTCTCGGTCCTGATGACCAGCCACCTGGCCGATCCGGACGAGCGATCGAGGCTCGAGCGACGGGCGGCCGAGCTCGGTGTGGCTGACCGTGTGCTGATCATCCCGGCCCTCCGTCACGACGCCATGGTCGAGGCCTATCGCCTGGCAGCCGTCGTCGTGACGGTCCCGTCGAGCGACGGGACGTCGGTGTCCCTCCTCGAAGCGCTCGCGATCGGACGGCCGATCGTCGCATCGGACCTGCCCAGCGTTCGGGAGTGGCTCGGAGAGCTGAACCCCGAGGCGCTCGTCCCGGTCGGCGATGCGATGGCGACGGCCCGCGCGATCGAGGTCGAGCTCACTCGCTCGCCCGAAGACCAAGCCCGCATGGCGCAGCGCGGCCGGGCCATCGTGGAGGATCGGGCGAGCGTCGAGGTGAGCATGGCCCGCGCGGAGGCCTTGTACCGGTCGCTCGTTCGCTGACGCGGGTTCCAGTCGCTCTGGAGCAACGGCTTCAGCGGCGGCAAGGGCGGCTGCGTCCTGTCGTAGTGACCGATCCCGACCCAACGACGAACGAAGCGGCGTCCGCGAGGGCGCCGCTTCTGATTCGAGGTGGGTCCCGGTGGACGGCGCCGGCGCCTGCCGCGGGTCGAGTGAACCCGGTGGTCTACTCGACCTCGATCCGCATCCGGTCGTCGTCGTCCGCCTTGGCCTCCATCTCGTCGACCCGCTCGATCCAGAAATCGACGATCGACTTGAAGCCCAGGAGCTGCTCGCGCATCGCGTTGCGGAAGTGGTGGCTCGCCTCGGCGGGCATGACCTTGCGAACGAGCGCGCGACCGCGGTCGCGCATGCCGGGGCCACCCTCGAGCCGGTCGAGCCGGGCCTCGAGCTCGGTCATGCGCTCGTCGCCGGCCATGGTCGGCATCCCGGCCGAGCCCAGGACCGCCGTGCGGCGGGAGGAACGCGGACGCCGGGCCCCGCGCCCGGCGGCGGAGTCGGTCATCGACGCTGCCCTCCTGAGGTTGCTCGATCGCGAGCGTTGAACACGATGCGCAGGACGCCCTCCTCCATCTTCGCACTCGAGGTCGGCACGTCGACGAGGGCCCGCGGCAGGACGATGCTGCGCCGCCACGCGCCGACCTGCAACAGCAGCTCGTCGCCGCTACGACTGAGCTGGAGCTCGTCGCGGCTCGTGAACGGCAGGGCGACCTCGAGCGTGTAGCCGCCGTTCTCGGCCTTGACCCGGTACGGCCGGCCCCGGTAGTAGAACTCGGTCGGATCGCTCTCCCCGAACAGGGCCTCGCCGATCTCGACGAGGCGCTCGGGCCCGATCATCTCGCGGTCGAACAATGGGACCGTCCGGACCGGGACCGGCGAGTACTGGGCCTCGACCTCGGGCAGGTAGCGCTGCTGCGCCTGACGCAGGCCGCCGAACGAGCCGTCCCCGGCGAGGTCGGCCGGCAGGACGCGGTTGCAGACGACGAGGTCGCTCGGATAGCCGAACAAGTGGAAATACGTGAACGACCGCTGGGCCTCGACGATCGACAGCTTCTCGAGGGCCAGGACGATCCGCACCGAGGCGCTCTCCGGGTCGGCCAGCAGGCGGTGGACCTGCTCGAGGCGATTGAGCAAGCGGTCCGCGGCGGCGAAGACCTCGTCGCGCGGCATCGGCACGCCGATCATCCGCTCGAGCATCGGGCGGCCGATGCGGCTGACCCGCCGCCCGATCGGCGCGATCCGCTCGATCCACCAACGGCTTGCCTCCGGGAGGGACAGGAGCCTCAGGGTCTCGCCGGTGGGGGCGGCATCGACGACGACGACGTCGTACTGGCCGGACTCGACGTGGTCGGCGATCCACAGCAGGTTCCCGAGCTCGTCCATGCCCGGCAGGATCGTCATCTCCTCGGCGAGGACCTCGTCCAGGCCGCGCCAGCTGAAGAGCTCGGCCATGTAGCTCTGGATCGTCCGCCAGTAGCGGCCGATGTTGAAATAGACGTCCGGCTCCTGGCCCCACAGGTTCTCGGCGATGGGGGTCGGCTCCGGGCCCAACGGCATGTCGAACGCATCGGCCAGGCTGTGCGCGATGTCGGTCGACAGGACGATCGTGCGATGGCCGCGCCGCGCGCTCAGGAGCGCGGTCGCGGCCGCGATGCTCGTCTTGCCGACGCCGCCCTTACCGGTGTACAGGACGATTCGGGTCACGCCGTTCCTTCGTGCGGGCGCCCGCGTGCCGGAGCGCCGGGGTGATGGGCGGCGAATCGTACCCTCTGGCCGTGCGATCAGGTGAGGCGCCACGCGGACGGCCGACGGGCGGCGCTCGCGGTTACGCCCTGCTGGACGCCGGCGATGGCCGGCGCCTCGAGCGCTTCGGATCGCTGGTCCTTGATCGACCGGCGCCGGGGGCGACGGACCGTCGGCGCGAGCCGGCGCGATGGCTCGACGCCGACCTGCGGTTCGATCCGGGACGTGGCTGGTCGGGCCGGGCCGCACCCGCCGACCCGTGGGAGGTGGAGATCGACGGCCTGGTCATCGAGCTGCGCCCGACGAGCTCCGGCGGGCTCGGCCTCTACCCCGAGCACCTCGCGAACCTGGCCTGGCTCGATGCCGAGGTCCGGGCGCGGCTTGCGCACGGACGACGGGTGACGGTCCTCAACCTGTTCGCCCATACCGGCCTCGCGACGCTGGCCGCCGCCCGTGCGGGGGCGGCGGTCACGCACGTTGACGCGGCGCGGGCGAGCGTGGCCTGGGCCCGCCGGAACGCGGAGCGCAACGGCCTCGCCGAAGGGGAGATCCGATGGCTCGTCGACGATGCCCAGGCGTTCGTCGACCGCGAGGCCCGGCGAGGCCATCGGTACGCGGGGGTGATCCTCGACCCACCGAGCGCGGGCCACGGCCGAGCCGGGCGGTGGACCCTGCGGGACGACCTTCCGCGCCTGCTGGCGGCGTGTGCGGCCATCGCGGCAGATGATGCCTTCGTCCTCCTGACGGCCCACACCACCGGCGTCTCCGGGGAGGCGCTCGGGGCGATGCTTCACGAGGCATTTCCGCGGCGCGGGGAGCGGCCACAGGTTGCCGCTCTCACGATGCGGACGGAGTCCGGCGCCACGCTCGGCCTCGGCTGGGCGGTGCGGTTCGGGACGGCGCGGCAGTCAGCGACCGCCCGAGTCGGGCCGGCTGACGGTACGTCAGCGCCAGACGCGGCACCATAACGGCGATGATCATCGAGAGCCCGGCCAACCCGCGGATCCGCGCCGCCGCCGCGCTGCGCGAACGCCGTGACCGCGAGCGGTCGGGCCTGACCCTGGTCGACGGTGGCCGCGAGGCGCGTCGCGCGGTCGAGGCCGGGATCGAGGTCGAGACCGCGTTCGTGTGTCCGGACCTGCTGACGTCGACCGACGCAGGCGCCGCCGTCGAGGCGCTCCGTGGCCGGGGCCTCGCCGAGGCCGTCGTCGAGGTCTCGGAGCGAGCGTTCGAGAAGCTCGCCTACGGCGATCGCTCGGACGGCATCGTGCTCGTCGTCCGTCCGACCCCGCTCCGGCTCGAGGACCTCCGTCTCGGTCCGGCACCGCTCGTCGTCGTGACCGAGGACGTCGAGAAGCCCGGCAACCTTGGCGCGATCCTGCGCTCGGCAGACGGCGCCGGCGCCGACGCCGTGCTGGCCGTGGGCGGCACTGACGTCTTCAACCCGAACGTCATCCGGGCCAGCGTCGGGACCGTCTTCAGCGTCCCGATCGCCGCGGCCTCCGCCTCGGAAGCGATGGCCTGGCTCCGGTCTCACGGCATCCGGATCGTCGCGGCCCGGACCGACGCCCAGCGCCTGTACGCGGATGCCGACCTCACCGGGCCGCTGGCGATCGCGCTCGGCAGCGAGCGCGTCGGGCTCTCGGCCGAGTGGCATCGGGCCGACGTCGAGGGCGTGCGGCTGCCGATGGCCGGCGTGGCGGACAGCCTGAACGTCTCGGTGGCGGCCGCCGTCCTGCTCTACGAGGCCTGGCGGCAGCGGCGTTCCGGCGCGGCCGGCGACGCCGGCGTCGAGCACGGCGTATGACCCACCACGTGGCCCCATTCGACTTCGTCATCGTCGGCGCCGGCCCGGCCGGCGAGGCCGCGGCGTTCGAGGCGCGCCGGCGAGATGCGAGCGTCGCCATCGTCGATCGCCAGTGGTTCGGAGGCAGCTGCCCGCACATCGGCTGCATCCCGTCGAAGTCGCTCCTCGACTCCGCGGCCCGGCACCACGCCAACCCGGCGAGCTGGTCGTGGCGGCAGACGAGCGAACGGCGCGACTGGATGGTCAACCGGGGGACGGACGCGCCGGAGCCCGACGACTCGTCGCACGTCACGGCGCTCGAAGCAGCTGGCGCCCGGTGCTACCGCGGTGAGGCCAGGATCGTCGGTCGCGGCCAGGTCGAGGTCCGGCACGACGGCCAGGTTCACGTGGTGGAGGGTCGGAACGTGGTCGTCGCCACCGGCTCCGCCTCCAAGCGGCCGCCGGTCCCGGGCCTCGAGGCGATCGAGGTCTGGACCAACCGCCAGGCGACGCTGGCGCGCGAGCTCCCGAAGAGCCTCCTCGTGCTGGGCGGCGGGCCGACCGGCTGCGAGCTCGCCCAGGTCTACGTCCGCTTCGGCGTCCCGACCTCGATCGTCCAGTCCGGTGACCGCCTGATGCCGACCGACCATCCGCGCAACTCGGCGGCCATCGCGCAGGCGCTCCGCGACGACGGCGTCGACGTGCGGCTGGGCGCTCGCGCGACCGCCGCCCGCCCACATGCCGGACGGGACGGGGCCCATGTCATCGAGCTGTCCGATGGCGGCACGGCCGAGGGCCACGCCATCCTCCTCGCGGTCGGTCGCGAGTTCCCGTCGCTCGACGACCTCGGTCTCGAGGCCTACGGCATCGACACGACCGGGCGCACGGCATTCCCGCGGGACGGCCGGCTCCGGATCGCCGACGGGCTGTGGTGCATCGGCGATCCCGCGGGCCCCGAGCTGCACACCCACCAGGGTCACTACCAGGGCGAGCTCGCCGTCCAGATGGCCCTCGGCGACGACGTGACGCCCGACTACCGGGCGCTGCCGCGTGCGACCTACACGGATCCGGAGGCGGCGTTCGTGGGGCTGAGCCTGGAGCAGGCGCAAGCGCAGGGCCTCGACGCCCAGGAGTTCGTGGCCGACTTCGCGACGTCGGTCCGCGGCTATGGCGTCCAGGCCACGCTCGGTCACGTGACCGTCGTGTTCGACCGTGCCACGCGCACCATGGTCGGCGCGGCCATGGCCTGCCCCGACGCCTCGGCGGCGATCCACGAGTGCGTCCTGGCGATCCAGGCTCGGGTCCCGCTCGAGACGCTGGCGGCCACGATCCACGCCTTCCCGTCGACGTCGCGGATCCTCAACGGCCTCTTCGCCGACGCCCGCCGCTCGCTCCAGTAGCCGAAACCACCCCACCGCTTCAGCGCTCGAACGTAACCTCACCATCGACCATGACGAGCCTCGGTCGGACGGCGGCGAACGCGGCGGCAGCCTCGTCGGGCTCCCGGGGCGCGGCCGGCAGGACGATGAGGTCGGCCGGCGCTCCCGGGACCAGGCGGCCCCGAAGCGGCTCGCGGGCGGCCGCGGCCGGGGCGACAGAGGCGGCGCGGAGGGCCTGATCGAGCGACAGGGCTTCCTGGAGTCCGAAGGGATCCGCATCCGGCGGCCAGCCTGGCCAGCGGCGCAGGATCGACATCGCGATCCCGGGCCAGGGGTCGATCGGCTCGACAGGCGCGTCCGTCCCGAATGCCACGATCGCGCCGGCGTCGATGAGGCTTCGCCAGGCGTAGCCCCACGGCTCCGCGCGGTCTCCCCAGTCGCGGCGGGCCGTCGCCGCGTCCTCGCGGAGATGGACTGGCTGGACCGAGGCCGCGACGCCGAGCGTCGCAAAGCGCTCACGGTCGACGGGCTGACAGAGCTGGACGTGCTCGACCCGCGGCATGAGCAGAACGCCGGTTTCGGTTGGCGCGAGGGCGTCGAGTGACGCACGCACCGCGGCATCCCCGATCGCGTGGATCTGCGTCGCGATGCCGCCGTCCGCCGCGCGGCGCGCGAGCTCGCCGAGCATCGCCGGCGGGGTCGTGAACACGCCTCGCTCCCCTGCTCCTGGCTCCGGCCGCGACCCGCCGATCGGGTCCAGGAGCGCCGCCGTTCGCGAGCCGAGCGTCCCGTCGGCGAACAGCTTCAGCCAGCCGACCCTGGCGCGGTCCGGCACGTCGCGACCGCCCTGCCCCAGGCGGTCGCCGCTCTGGACTCCGAGCTCCAGCGCCCGGTCGAGTCCCGGGACACGGACGCCTGCGTGGACGCGGACCGGCAGGTCCGCGCGGTCGGCGAGGTGGCCGAGCAGCGCGTGCATCCGAAGGTCGGGGTCGTCGCTCAGGAATCCCGGGTCATGGACCCCGACCACGCCGAGGGCGAGCAGCGAACGGCCCATCGCGACGACCGCCCGCTCGACGGCCGTCTCGGTCGGCTGCGGAACGACGGCATCGAGGAGCCCGGCCGCGTTCTCGAGGAGCACCCCCTCCGGCTCGCCCAAAGCGCCTGCACTGCCCGCGCCGGGGGTCCCGGCGACGCGGCGGATGATCCCGCCCTCCGGCTCACGGGTCTCCGGTCCGAGCCTCGCTGCGACGAGTGCCGTCGAGCTGGCCCAGACGGCGTGGTGATCGAACGACCAGAGGGCGACCGGTCGCCCCGGCGCGGCACGATCCAGATCGGCCGCGGTCGGCCAGCGGCCCCAGCGACGCTGATCCCAGCCCGCGCCCTCGAGCCAGGCACCGGGCGGCAGCGTCGCGTGCTGGGCGGCGATCGCCGCGAGGCCCTCGTCGAGCGTCGCCGCGGACGTGAGGTCGAGGCGGTCGGCCTCGAGCGCAGCGTCGACGAGGTGCAGGTGCGCGTCGATCAGGCCCGGGATCGCGATCTCGCCCGGCTCGAGCTCGAACCGTTCGGTGTGGGGGTCGGCGCGCGATTCGAGGTCGACGGCCGAGCCCGCGAACGCGACGCGTCCGCCCTTGATGCCGATGGCCTCGACCCAGCCGAAGCCGGTCGGACCTGCGAACGTCGCGATCCGGCCGCTGACGAGGCTGTCGAGGGGCATCAGCCGCCTTCGGAGTCTCGTGACCCGGGCGAGGGATCGGCGAGCAGCCGCGCCAGGGCGGCGTGGTCGAGGCCCCCGCCGAGCCCGCACGCCAGCGCGATCCGTGCCTTCGGACCACCCAGGTGACCGCACAGCAGCGCCCCGGCGCGGGCCCACGTCGCGCCTCCGCCCGGGAACGCGTACGCGGGCGAGACCGCGCCCGATGGGCAGCGCGTCGTCAGCGCCAGCGCGATCCCCCGCTCCATCGCCCGGCTCCCCGCGGCGCGCAGGCCGGCTGACGTGTTCCCCGAGCCCGTCGCCTCGACGACGATGCCGCCTGCCCAGCGCGCGGCGTCGTCGATGGCTCGACCATCCATCCCGACCGTCGCCGTGATGACCACGACGTCCTCGACCGCCCGATCGGTCTCGACGTGGCGGCGCGGCCCCCGCGGGCGCTCGAGGCTCACGCCGTCATCGCCGACCGTGCCGAGCCGCGGCGCATCGAGGCTCCTGAACGCGTCGAAGGCGCCGGTGTTGGTCTTGATGACCGTGTCGGCCGGCTCGATCGTCCCGCCGAGGCAGACCGTGACGCCGCTGCCGCGGAGCGAAGGGGAGGCTGCCGCCCGCACCGCGTTGCGGAGGTTCGCGGGCCCGTCGTAGTCGGGCTGGTCGCTGGCCCGCATCGCTCCGGTCACGACGACGGGCTCCGGCCGATCGAGGACGAGGTCCCACAGGAACGCGGTCTCCTCGATCGTGTCCGTGCCCTGGACGACCACGACCCCGTCGATCGCCGGATCGGCCTGGGCGCGGCGAATCTCGCCACCGATCTCGAGCAGCCGGGTCAGGCTGAAGTGGCTCGCCGGCGTCCGGCCGAGGTCGATCGCCACGACGTCGGCGATGGCCTCGAGGCCCGGCGTCCGGGCGAGGATCCCGTCGCCGTCGAGGGCCGGTACGTTCCCACCCGCGACCGGGTCGCGGACCATGCTGATCGTCCCGCCGGTGAAGACGACCGCGACGCGGCTCACAGGCCCGAGCCGGGCTCCGGGCCACCGACCGGCCGCGAAGGGCGGTCTCCCTCCGGCGCGCGGATCGTCACGCCGATGCCGTCGACGGCGATGCCGCCGACGATCTCCGAGCCGCGCGGGCCCTCGTGCTCGGGCGCCCGGGCGACGATCGAGGCGACTCCCGACAGGAGCACGAGCACGGCGACGGTCAGGATCACGGCGGTCGTGCCGATGAGGTCGGCGATCGAGCCGACGATGATGATCGGCAGGATGCTGGCCACCGAGATGAGCATGTTGAGCACGCCGAACACCCGGCCCCGGGCCTCCTCGACGATGTCCTCCTGGAGCTGCGTCTGGCTCGAGATGGCCACGATTCCGTAGGCCACCCCGGCGAGGAACGCGATGGCGACGACGACCCCGACGAGCGACGTCACCGAGGCGAGATCGACGATCTCCACCCGGTTGCCGACGCCGGTCAGGAAGCGGCTGACCGGGCCCGCGACCGTCAGCAGGACGAGGAGCACGCCGAGCGTGATCAGCCCGGCCTCGATCGCGTGGCGACGGGTGACGAGCTTGCCGTAGGCGTTCAGGACCAGGACGCCCATGACGATCCCGAGTCCGAGCGGCAGGACGACGACGATCAGGTCCTTCGGCGAGAGGCCCAGGGTGTCCTGGGCGAACCCCGGACCCAGGACGCCGAGGATCCCGACGAGCGAGGCGACGATGCCGAGGTAGGTCAGCGACCACGCGATCGAGCGGTTGGCCCGGATGTAGGCCGCGCCGTCGCGCAGCTGCTGGAATGTCCCGCCGACGGCCTGCCCGGCCTCACCGATCTCGCCGCGCAGGCTCCCGCCGGACCGGGGCGACGGCTTGTCCGTCGGCTGGGTCAGGCACAGGGTCGCGGCGATCGCATACAGCACCGCGACCGCGAGGATGACTGGCTGGGGCCCGCCGACGATCGTCACGATCAGGGGCCCAAGGAACGCGAAGCCCAGGGCGAACGCGCCGTTGAGCGTCAGCGTGAACAGGCCGTTCGCCGCGATGAGCTGGTCGCGCGGCACGACCTTCGGGATCATCGCCGCCTCGGCCGGGGCGAAGAACACGGTCACCGTCGCAAAGATGATGTTGAAGACCAGGACCACCGTGATGTTCCCGCCGGCCAGGAAGATCGCCACCAGGAACGTCGCACGCAGGAGGTTCGTGATGACGAGGACCCAGCGCCGATCGAAGCGGTCCACGTACACGCCGGCGAGCGCCGAGAACAGGACCGACGGCATGAGGAAGGTCAGGAACAGGACGGCCACGGCGCTGTTGAGGTCGGTGGCCTCGCGGACCATGACCACCAGCGCGTAGAGGACCATGTTCGCGCCGATCTGGGTCGCGACCTGGGCCAGCCACAGGAACAGGAACAGCCGGTTGCGAAGGACCGCGGTCGCGCCCCCCGGCGCCTCGCGGGCGGCCTCCCCGGTCACGCCCGAGCGGCCGGGTCGGGACGGACGGCGGCGGTGAGCGCGGGGTCGCCGCGCGCGACGAAGGACGCGATCCGGTGCTCGAGCGCCCGACGCTCGACGAGGACGTGCCGTCCGCAGGTCAGGCAGCGAAGCCCGATGTCGGCTCCCAGGCGATCGACCCGCCAATCGCTGCCGCCGCATGGATGGCTGCGGCGAAGGCGGACGACGTCGCCGAGCAGCAGCTCCAGCACGGGGCGGGCGGACATCGGCCGGGAGCGTAGCAGAGGCGGCTTGGCGCGTCGTGAAGGCGGCCGGGCGCGGCGTCCCGCCTAGAGGGCCGGGCGGGCGTCGGCCGGCTGGAGGTCGCGAGTCGTGGGCGGGAGGGTCAGCCCGTCCGATGGGGTCACGCTGACACGCGCCGCCGGATACGTGGCGCCGAGCTGCGCGACGACGCCGCCGGCACGGGTCAGGGTCCCGGTGATGATCTGGGGGCTGCCGATCGCCAGGATCTCGAAGCCATCGCCGAGGGTCGTGCCGCCAATCGCGAGCGCGCCCGGGCCGCCGGTCACGACGATCCCGGGCACCAGCCGGACCCCTGCGATCGCGATCCCCTCGGCGCCGGCGTTCCGGAGCTCGTTGACCAGGTCCTCGACCCCGTCGGCCCCGATCGGCCCGTGGATCGTGATCGTGACGCCCGAGCCGGTGAGCCCGGTCAGCCCGGCCCAGGCGCGGATCCGGTCGAGGTCCGACTGCAGCTGGCTGACCGCGCTCTGGCCGCGGTCCTTGGACGTCGCGAGGTCGGCCTGTTGCCGCTGGAGGGTCGCGACCTCACCCCGGAGCTGGTCGTTCTGGGCGTTCAGGTTGGCGACGAGCACGCCGAGCTCCTGGACCGACAGGTCGGTCAGGCCGGGCGCACCCACCTGGCCACGGAACTGGCCGACGGCGAGGACGCCCAGCAGCGCTGCGACCAGGATCAACGGCGCGCGCCGCCGGACGAGGACCCGCACGCCGGCGGGGACGCGGCTCGGCGCCGGGCCCGGCATCGGGCTCGTCACGATGGTGCCCCGGTCGCGACCGGCTGGCCGAACCGGACGTTGACCGTGCCGGCGAAGGCCTGGATCGTCACGCTGTCGAGCTGCGCGACCGACAGCTGGATGCCGGCGCCCTGGACGCGATCGGCCACGAACGCGACGAACGTGGCCGAAGCCCGGACCCGGTCGTACAGGCCCTGCGGCCCGATCGCGGCGATCGTGTATGGCG
>DATEZX010000047.1:0-8431 GCA_035255225.1 Candidatus Limnocylindrales bacterium | reverse complement strand
GCCCGTGTGGCTCATGGCGGGGCCGCTGGGGGTCGTGGGCACGGCGATGTTCGTGTTCTTCGGGGTGATCATGCTCAAGGGCGCTGCCATCACGGTCCGGCGGGGCCTGCGCCGAGCCGTCGCCGAGGTCGGGCCGGACGGCATCTGGACGCCGGAGCTGCCCCGGCGACTGGCCTGGCACGAGATCGAGCGGCTGGCGGTCGAGGCGGCCCGCGGCGCGGCCGGCGAGGGAACGGCCATCTACGCGCGCCTCGGGATCTGGCCCCGCGACGCGGGGATCGCGTTGCTGGCGCCGGGTCGCTCGGCGACGGGCATGGTCCGCGGCTTCACGAGCGTCGTGAACACCGGCTCCCGCGGGGCCGGCCTGTCCGACCCGTCGAAGATGGCGCCGTACGGGATCTCGGCCTTCGAGGTCGAGCAGGACTTCGGCGAGGTCCTTCGATCCATCGGTCGCTACGCCACCGTGATCGGCGCGCCAGAGCGGGCGGACGAGCCGTTCGTGCCGCCGGTCATCCCACCGACGCCACCGCCGGACGGCTTCGTCGGCGCAGTCCTGGCCAACCTCGCCGGGGTTGCCAGCGGGGTCGAGGCGCCCGCCCCGTCGCCGATGGTCACGCCGGCGACCGCGGCCGCGGCACCGTCGAAGCCGCCGGCGGTGATGACCTTCGAGCGCCGGCCCGGGGCCGCGACGCTCCGCGCGACCTTCGAGCAGGCGTGGTTCCAGCTCGTGTTCGTGGTCGTCGGCCTCGTGTTCGTCGGCGCCTTCGGGCCCGCGGCCCCGACCTCGCCCATCGTGCTTGCCTTCCTGCTGATCCCGGTCGCCTTCATCACCATCGGCATCGTCGGGCTGCTCGACGTCCCGAGCCGCTGGCGGATGGCGCGCGGCGATCCACGCCTGGCCACCGTCGACGAGAGCGGCCTCGCACTCAAGGGCATGGGCCGCCTGGCGTGGTCACAGATCGCCGAGGCGCGCGTGGTCAGCGCCTCTGTCTGGGTCAGCGAGGGCCAACCCTCGGTCGGCCGGCTCGAGATCGTGCCCCTCGACCCGACCCGTCTCGACGCGCGGCCATGGTCCGAGCGGATGCTGGACCGCGTTCGGGCATTCCTCGGGCGCTGGACGCCATTCGTCCGGCGGCGCAGGCGTCCGGGTGCCTTCGGGCTGGATCTCGACCTGGTGGCCGATCCCGAAGGGCTCCTGGACGCGATCGCGCGCTACCGCCTCGTGGACGAGACCTGAGGCGGTCGCCGTCAGGCGAGAGCCGCCGCCGTCAGGCCGGAGCAGCCGCCTCGGCCAGATCCGTGTCCGGCGTCGACCCGGCTGACCCCGCCGGCTGTGGCGGCGTCAGGTAGGCGTGGATCGCCATCGCGGCGCGCTTGCCGTCGCCCATCGCGAGGATGACCGTGGCCGACCCGCGGACGATGTCGCCGCCGGCGAAGACGCCCGGCATGCTCGTCATGCCGTTCGCGTCGGTCGTGATGTAGCCCCACTGGTTCATCGCCAGGTCCGGCGCCGTCTGGGTCAGGACCGGGTTGCTCCGCGTGCCGAGGGCCATGACGACCAGGTCGCACTCCATCTCGAACTCGGAGCCCGGGATCGGCTCCGGGCGCCGCCGTCCGGAGGCGTCCGGCTCACCGAGGGCCATTCGGATGCACCGGATGCCGCGAACCCAGCGGTTCTCGTCGGCCAGGATCTCGACCGGGGCGGCGAGGTATTCGAAGATCACGCCTTCCTGCTCGGCGTGGTGGACCTCTTCGGCGCGCGCCGGCAGCTCCTCGCGAGACCGGCGATAGACGATGGTCGCGCTGGCCGCGCCGAGGCGTCGGGCGGTCCGGACGGAGTCCATCGCGACGTTGCCGCCGCCGACGACGACGACCCGCTGGCCGTGGAGGACGGGGGTGTTCGAGGTCGGGTTCCAGGCGCCCATGAGGTTGACCCGGGTCAGGTACTCGTTGGCCGAGTAGACGCCCTTCGAGTTCTCGCCCGGGATGTTCATGAAGATCGGCAGCCCGGCGCCGACGGCGATGAACACCGCGTCGAAGCGCTCGCGAAGCTCGGGCAGCGTGTAGGTCTTGCCGATGATCGCGTTGGACTCGATCTTCACCCCCGCCTCGACCAGCCGATCGACCTCGGCCTGGACGATGTCCTTGGGGAGGCGGAACTCCGGGATGCCGTAGATGAGGACCCCGCCGGGCGCGTGGAAGGCCTCGAAGATCGTGACGTCGTAGCCGCGGCTGACCAGCTCCTTGGCTGCCGTCAGGCCAGCCGGTCCGGAGCCGATGATGGCCACGGACTTGCCGACCGCGGCCGGATGGTGCAGCTGGCCGTCACCGCGATGGTGGAGCGCCCAGTCGGCGACGTAGCGCTCGAGGTAGCCGATCGCGACCGGCTTGCCGGACTTCCCGCGCAGGCACACCTGTTCGCACTGGGTTTCCTGGGGGCAGACGCGACCGGTGACGCAGGGCAGGGCGTTGTCGTCGAGCAGCGACGCTGCGGCGCCCGCGACGTCGCCTTCGCGCAGGAGCTTGATGAAGTTCAGGATGTTGACGTTGACGGGGCAGCCGTCGACGCAGTAGGCCTTCGGGCACATCAGGCACCGCTCGGCCTCGCGAATCGCCTGCTCCTCGGTCAGGCCGAGGTTGACCTCCTCGAAGTTCGCGGCGCGCCGGGCGGCGTCCTGTTCCGGCATGCCGACCCGGGTGATCTGCATCCGCTCCTTCATCGTGAGCGGCGTCGTGGGTTCGGTCATCGCGTCGCTCCCGCGGGCGCGGGCAGGGCGGCGTGTGGCGTGAGCGTCGCGACCACCTCGCTGGGATCGGGGGCGCGGCACGCGGTCCGAGCCTCGAGCACGGCCTGTTCGAATGGCCGGTACGTCGACAGTCGGTCGGTCAGCAGGGCGAAGTCGACGGCGTGACCGTCGAACTCCGGGCCGTCAACGCAGGCGTACTTCGTCACGCCGCCGACCTCGACGCGGCAGCCGCCGCACATCCCGGTCCCATCGACCATGATCGGGTTCAGTGACACCGTCGTCTTCACGCCGACGGGCCTGGTCATGTTGGCGACGGCCCGCATCATCGGCACCGGTCCGACGGCGAAGACCTCGTCGATCCCGCCCTCGGTCAGGACGTCCTTGAGGGCCTCGGTGACGAAGCCCGGCTTGCCGTAGCTGCCGTCGTCCGTGCAGGCGATGACCTCGCCGAACTCGCCGAGCTCGCGCTCCAGGATCACCCACTCCTGCGAGCGTCCACCGACGATGCTCGTGACGGCGACGCCGCGGCGCTTCAGCTCCTGGACGATGGGCAGGATGACCGCCGTTCCGACACCACCGCCGACGCACACGACTCGGCCATGATCGGGCAGCTCGGTTGGGTGGCCGAGCGGGCCCGCCACGTCGGCGATCGAACCGCCGACCGGGACCTCGACGAGATCGGCCGTGCTCTTGCCGATGGCCTGGATGATCAGCGTGATCGTGCCGGCCACCGGGTCGGCGTCGGCGATCGTCAATGGAATCCGCTCTGCGCCGGGGCCGAGGTGGACGATGACGAACTGGCCCGGCTGGCGGATCTCGGCGATTCGGGGGGCCTCGATGACGAGGCGGTTGACGTTCGGAGAGAGGCGCTCGTTGACGAGGACGCGATGCACGAGTGGACGCGCTCCGACTACAGGTTCTGGCCCTGCGATCGTCGCGGGCCGTCACTGCCTCACTTGAGCGCCGGAGCGCCCGGATCGGGCAGGCCGAACGTCACGAACCCGATCGGCCCGCGAGAGGCGCGAGCCGGGTTCCCCGGCAGCCCTAGCCCGCGGCCTGGCCGGTGAGGGCGGCGTCCTTGCCCTTCGGCCAGTACAGCTCCTTCTTGACGTGGAACTCGGGGAAGCCCGCCGCCATCAGCTCCGCCTCGACGTTGATGATCATGTCCGGGTTGCCGCAGATGTAGACCACCGTCGACTCCGGTCGAAGGCCCTGCGCCCGACAGACGTCGAGAACGACCGACTCCGCACGACCGGTATGGCCGGGCCAACCGGCATTCGCCGGATCCGTCGGCCGGGAGATCGTGGGCACGTAGGTCACGGGATACCCGCCGCTGCCCTGCCAGCCCTCGAGCAGCGCTCGATAGCCCAGGTCGTGCACGTACGACACGCCGTTCACCAGGACGGCGCGTCGAGGCGCGCCGTCGATCAACAGCGTGCGCATCATCGCGATGAACGGCGCGATCCCCGTCCCGGTCGAGACGAAGAGGTGCGTGCGATCGTCGTCGGGCTCGAGCATGAACCGGCCCTTGGGGCCGATCATCCGCATTCGATGCCCGATCGGCAGGCGCCACAGCGCCGAGGTGAACCGGAAGATCGGCACCAGGCGGACGTAGAGCTCGTAGCCGTCAGCGGCCTCGCGCGGCGAGGAGGCGACGCTGTATGGACGCTGGAGGAGCTTGCCATCGACGTAGACGCCGGTGGTCATGTACTGCCCGGCCTCGAACGGCACCGGGTCGGCGTCGTAGCGGACCCAGAAGCGGGCCAGGTCGGCGCTGTCGTCCTCACGCCGGACGAGCGTCGCGTTGTACGCCTCATGGTCGGTCGCGATCGCGCGCGTGTCTTCCGGGTCGGCGGTCATGCTCGGGTGGACTCCTCGCGCCCAGTGAGATCCGTCATGGACGCCGGACTCGATGGTACCGGCCGACGCCCGTTCCGGGTTCGCTGCAGCGAGCCCTCGCCGAGTCGCCGTCCCGATGAGTAGGCGACGGACGGGCCGCATGGACCGAGAGATCGGGACCGAAGGGATACTGCCGCGAGGCGGTCCGTGACCGACAGTCGGCCCGATGATCAGGGCAGTCGTCGTCAGTTGGGACGTCTGGCTCGCGGCGAGGCAGGCCGACGCGTTGCGCGGCGCCGGCTATTCGGTCGAGGTCTGCGGCGGTCCGCAGCAGGAACCGTGCCCCGTCCTGGGCGACCTTCCGTGCCCGCTCGTCGACCGCGCCGATGTCCTCGTCTACGACGCCTGGGTCGCGGGCGGGAGCGACGCCGGGCGGCGGCTCATCGCCGAGGTCCGCGCGACCTACCCCGACCTGCCGATCGTCCTCACGTCGGTCGATCCACGCCTCGACTGGGTGGCCACCGAAGGGCCCAGCCGGGTGACCCCGCTCGCCGCCGACGCGTCTGCGGCAGATCTGCTGGCGGCCGTCGAGGCAGCGCTCGCCGACCAGGGCATGGCGGTCTGACCCAGATCGCTCCGCGCCCCTGATCGGCCGCGTCAGCGCCGGCCGACCGGCCGACGGCCATACAATCGGCCGACCAGCCGATCGATCGGCGGCCTGACGCCGCCGTCCCCCAGGGAGCCATCCTGATGACGACCACCGCCTCGGCCCCGGACCGCGCCCACAAGGCCGCCAAGCGCTACATCTACGCGTGGGGCGACGGGGCGGCCGAGGGCGACGGGGGGATGAAGGACCTCCTCGGGGGCAAGGGCGCCGGCCTCGCCGAGATGACGAAGGCGGGCCTTCCGACGCCACCGGGCTTCACGATCACGACCGCCGCCTGCAACGACTACTTCTCCGCCGGCGAGCGGCTCCCTGACGGACTCTGGGACGACGTCCTCGAGGCCATGCGCGAGGTCGAGCGCCAGACCGGCAAGGGCTTCGGCGACCCGAGGAACCCGCTCCTCGTCAGCGTCCGCTCCGGCGCGAAGTTCTCGATGCCGGGGATGATGGACACGGTCCTCAACCTCGGGCTGAACGAGGCGACGCTGGAGGGCCTGATCGCCCTCACCCGCAACGAGCGCTTCGGCTGGGACGCCTACCGGCGCTTCATCCAGATGTTCGGCCGGATCGTCCTGGGCGTGCGCGGCGAACGGTTCGACGAGCGCCTCGAGGCCGCCAAGGACCGGCACGGCAATGGCGCCCGCGACACCGACCTCACGGTCGACGACCTGAAGGGCCTCGTCGACGAGTTCAAGGCGATCGTCGCGAGCGAAACGGGCGAGGACTTCCCGACCGATCCGTACCAGCAGCTCGACCTTGCGATCAAGGCCGTCTTCGCGTCGTGGTTCGGCCAGCGGGCCCGCGACTATCGGAAGTTCAACAAGATCCCCGACGACCTCGGCACGGCCGTGAACGTCGTGACGATGGTCTTCGGGAACATGGGCGACGACTCGGGCACCGGCGTCGCGTTCACCCGCGACCCGAACACCGGCGCGAAGTCGCTGTACGGCGAGTACCTCACCAACGCCCAGGGCGAGGATGTCGTGGCCGGGATCCGGACGCCGGCCGAGATCAGCCAGCTCGCCAGGGACATGCCCGAGGCCTACGCCGAGTTCCAGCGCATTGCGAGCCAGCTGGAGCGCCACTACCGGAATGTCCAGGACCTCGAGTTCACCATCGAGCGCGGCCGGCTGTACATGCTCCAGACCCGGGATGCGAAGCGGACGGCCGCCGCGGCCGTTCGGATCGCGGTCGACATGGTCAATGAGGGCCTCATCTCCCGGCGCGATGCCGTGGCTCGCATCGAACCCGGCCAGGTCGACCAGCTCCTCCGCGCGACGTTCGATCCCGCGGCCCTCAAGAGCGCGAAGCGGATCGTGAACGGCCTGAATGCGTCGCCCGGCGCCGCGGTCGGCCGGGCCGTCTTCGACGCCGACGACGCCGTCGCCTGGGTGGAGCGCGGCGAGAAGGTCGTCCTCGTCCGGATCGAGACCTCGCCCGACGACTTCCACGGCATGGCCGTGGCCCAGGGCATCATCACCGCCCGCGGCGGCGCGACCTCGCATGCCGCGGTCGTGGCCCGGCAGATCGGCAAGCCCTGCGTCGCCGGGTCGGCTGACCTCGTCGTCGAGTACGGCCGGAAGGCCGCCCACTCCGATCGGACGGGGATCGAGTTCAGGGAAGGCGACTGGGTCAGTCTCGACGGCACGACCGGTGACCTGTACCTCGGTCAGCTGCCGACCGTCTCGGCCCGCTTCGAGGACCAGTCGGAGCTGCGGACGATCCTCGGCTGGGCCGACGAGATCCGGCGCCTCGGGGTCTGGACGAACGCCGACAAGCCCGAGGAGGCCGCCCAGGCCCGGAGCTGGGGCGCCCAGGGCATCGGCCTGTGCCGGACCGAGCACATGTTCCGCGAGGGCGACCGCCTCGAGATCGTCCGCGGCGCGATCCTCGTCGCCAATGCCGCGACGCGGGCCAAGGCCCGCCTGGCGGCCGGGGAAGCGCTGAGCGACGAGGAGCGCGAGGCGATCTCGTCGTTCGACGCCGCGATGGCCAGGCTCGAGAAGCTCCAGCAGGGTGACTTCGAGGGCATCTTCGGGGCGATGGACGGCCTGCCGGTCGTCATCCGCCTCATCGACCCGCCGCTCCACGAGTTCCTGCCCAACCTGGAGGACCAGCTCGTCAAGGTCACCCGGGCCGAGCAGGCGGCCGCGGACGGGAAGGGCAACGGCCCGTCGGACGCGGATCGCGAGCTGCTCCAGACCGTCAAGTCGATGCACGAGCAGAACCCGATGCTCGGCCTGCGCGGCGTCCGCCTTGGGCTGATGATCCCGGACTTCGTGAAGGTCCAGACCCGGGCGATCCTCAACGCCGAGATCGCGGTCGCGAAGGCCGGCGGCCACCCGATCGCCAAGATCATGATCCCGCTCGTCGGCCACGTGAACGAGCTGGCCGCCACGAAGGCCCTCCTCGAGGCCGAGGCGATGGCCGTCGAGGAGGCCGCGAAGGCCAGTGCCCCGGGGGTCAAGGTCGAGTACAAGTTCGGCACGATGATCGAGGTCCCGCGAGGGGCGCTGACGGCCGACGAGATCGCCCGCGAGGCGACGTTCTTCAGCTTCGGCACGAACGACCTGACCCAGATGACCTTCGGCTACTCGCGCGACGACGCCGAGGGCGGGTTCCTGCTCAAGTACGTCGAGGACAAGATCCTGCCGGTCAACCCCTTCCAGACCCTCGACGATGCGGTCGCCGACCTCATGCGGATCGCCGTCACGAAGGGTCGCGCCACGCGCCCGGACCTCGAGGTCGGCATCTGCGGCGAGCACGGCGGCGATCCAGACTCGATCGCCACGTGCGAGCGCCTCGGCCTCGACTACGTCTCGTGCTCGCCGTTCCGCGTCCCGGTCGCCCGGCTCGCCGCCGCCCAGGCGGCGATGGCCGGGGCGGCCGAACGGGACCGGTAGCGGCGGCGCGCCGTCGAGGAGCGTCCTTGCCCATGACCGCGGTCACCGTTGCCCAGGCGGCGGATCGGGCCGGTGTCGACCCGGGCGACGTCGAGGACCTCGTCCGGCTCCGGATCCTGCGGCCCGACGACGACGGCCGCCTGACGGTGAACGACGTCCGACGGATCCGGCTCATGAAGATGCTCGAGGACGGCGGTCTGCCGCGCTCCGGGATCGCCGCCGGTTTCGAGCAGGGCCTCCTGACGCTCGACTTCATGGACGCCCCCGAGTACCAGCGG
>DATEZX010000046.1:0-6133 GCA_035255225.1 Candidatus Limnocylindrales bacterium | reverse complement strand
CCTCGGGTTCGACGTCACGATCGACGCGTGGATCGGGCTCCCTCGGGCTCCTGACCGGCCGGCCCTCCCGCTCGCCGACGCGCCGGGCGGCCCGCATCGCGACCGGGCCCTCGTCGCTCGGCCGGGCGACGAGGTGGAGGAAGATCGCCGAGCAGACCGCCGCGATCGGGACGCCGAAGATCGCGCCGCCGATCCCGGCGAGCTTCAGGCCCACGAACACCGACGCCAGGACGACGAGCGGGTGGATCCGCAGCGCGTCGCCCATGATCCGGGGCTGGAGGACGTTCAGGAGGACGACCCAGCCGACACCGACGACGACGAACGTCCCGAGGACCGCGTCGGGCTTCTGGAGGACCGCGACCAGGACCGGCGGGATCCAGGCCACGAACGGCCCGAAGAAGGGCACCGCCATGAGGCCACCCGCCGCGACGGTCGTCACGGCCACGTAGTCGAGGCCGAAGGCGAGGCTCGCGACGAGGGCGACGATCCCGAAGATGACGCCCGTGACCGCCTGGCCGCGGATGAAGCCGCCGAAGGAGCGGGCAACGGCCTCTTCGAAGACCTGGGCCTCGTCCTGGGCGCCGCGCGGCACGAGCCGGAACAGGAACGCCAGGATGCGGTCGCGGTCCGCGACCATGTACAGCGACAGGACGATGACGAGGAGCAGGTTGCCGACGGCGCCGAGGCTGGCCACGGCCAGCTGCTGGAGTGGCCCGAGGAGCTCCGAGGCGTAGGAGCTCAGGTTGTCCAGGAAGGCGTTGGCCTGGGCGAGGAGGTCGACCCGGAACAGCCCGATCGAGTCGATCTGCCGCTGCCACGGCGCGAGGAGGCCCGGCAGGTTGGTTCGCAGGCCCGGCAGGTTCGTGACGAAATCCGCGATCGAGCCCGCCAGCGCGGTCGCGACCACGACCGACAGGACGACGATCGCGCCGAAGATGACGACGTAGACGACGATCACCGCGCCGGTGCGCGACAGGACCGGGACGAGGGTCCGCAGGCGGCTGACCAGCGGGCTGAGCATGAACGCCAGCAGCCACGCCAGGAAGAACACGAAGATGAGGTCGCTGAACATCGCGAAGGCCACGCCCACGAAGCCGAGGACCACGAAGCCGAGGGTGATCGCGGCGAGGACGAGGATCGCGTCGAACCAGCGACGTTCGCGCGGCGTCAGCTCGAAGCCCATCAGCGCACCGGGGCCTCCGTCATGCCGCAGAGCATGCGCCCTTCGTCAGCGCAGGCCCATCTTCTCGCGAACCTCGGCCATCGTCGCGGCCGCCACGGGGGCGAGGCGCGCCGCGCCCGCGGCGAGGATCTCGTCGACCTCGGCGGGGTTGGCCATCAGCTCGAGGTAGCGCTCCCGGGCGGGGGCGTAGTGGGCCACGATCCGGTCGGCGAGCAGCCGCTTCGTGTCGACGCAGCCGGTGCGGGCCGTGCGCTCGCCGTCCCAGATGGCCTCGTAGTCGTCGCCGAAGAAGCGGTGGAGCTGGCAGACGTTGCAGACCTCGGGCCGGCCGGGCTGGGTCCGGAGGATCCGTTGCGTATCCGTGACCATCGAGGTCACCTGCTTCCGGATGATCGCCGGCTCGGCGAGGATGTCGATCGTGTTGCCGATCGACTTGCTCATCTTCCGGACGCCGTCGGTGCCGAGCACGGTCGGGGCGTCGGTGAACACCGCCTGCGGCTCGGGGAACGTCTGGCCGTAGCGGTTGTTGAAGGCCCGCACGATCTCGCGTGACAGCTCGAGGTGAGCCGCCTGGTCACGCCCGACGGGGACCCGGGTGGCCTTGTAGATGATGATGTCGGCCGCCTGGAGGACCGGGTAGGTGAGCAGGCCGTGGTTGACGTCGTCGGGCTGCTGCTCCCGCTTCTCCTTGTACGTCGGCGTCCGCTCGAGCCAGCTGACCGGCGTCACCGTCGACAGGAGCCACGCCAGCTCGGTGTGCTCCGGGCGATGGCTCTGGACGAAC
This sequence comes from Candidatus Limnocylindrales bacterium, assembly GCA_035255225.1. Lineage (GTDB taxonomy): Bacteria > Chloroflexota > Limnocylindria > Limnocylindrales > CSP1-4 > UBA5189. The sequence goes on along the minus strand of DATEZX010000046.1, from coordinate 4,166 downwards.
AGCGTGCACTTCTCCGGGTCGAGGCCCAGGGCCAGCAGCGAGGCAGCCATGTCGCGGGTCCGCCGCCGCAGGACGTCGGGGTCGTGGGTGCTCGTCAGGGCGTGGTAGTCGACGATGCAGTAGATCGCCTCGTACTCGTCCTGGAGGCGGACGTAGTTCCGGATCGCGCCGAGGTCGTTGCCGAGGTGGGCGACGCCCGACGGCTGGATGCCGCTGAACGTGCGCGGCGGCGCGGCGGTCGTCGAGCTCATGGCCGGGCACCCATGGCCGCCGAGTGTAGTCGAGCGCGGCCGGCCGGCGAGGCCGGGCGCGACTTGACGCGGTCGCCAGACTGACCCTCGTGGGCGGGGTGGGGGACCTCACGCGGACCGTCGCCGACGGCATCAGCGGCCTGCTCGGCGGTGCGGTCGCCGCGCTCGCCGACGGGCTCTGGACGGTCATCCACCAGGCTCAGGCCTGGCTGCCGGGGCCGCTCTTCCCGCTCGTCGTCGGCGGGGCGTTCCTCGGTCTGCTGGTCTGGACGCTCCGGAAGTAGCCGGTCCTTCGGCGAGGCGCCAGTCGCCGGCCGCCCCGGCGCCGGGCCGGGCTGACGCTCAGGCCGACGCGGTGCGGCGCTCGATGAACGCCAGGGTCTCGCGCCAGGCTCCCTCGGACGCGTCCTTGAACTCGGTGGCCTTGCGGTCGAAGAACGAGTGCGGCGCGCCGTCGTAGACGATCGATCGGTGGTCGACCCCGGCCGCGTCGAGGGCCCCGTCGTAGGCCGCCCGGACATCCGGCCCGATGCCCTGGTCCGCGCCGCCGTAGATGGCGAGGATGGGGCACTCGATCTGGCCGGCCACGTCCGCGGGCGCCGGGCTGCCGTTGCCGGAGTCACCGATCGGCCAGCCGTAGAACGGGATGGCGCCGGCCAGCCCGAGGCCGAGGGTGGCGGCGTCGGATGCCAGGCGGCCGCCCATGCAGAAGCCGGTGGCGAAGAGCGCCGTCGGGGCCGGGTCCATCGCCCGCAGTCGCGCGGCGCCGGCGCGGATGTCGCCGGCGAGGTTGGGCCAGCGCGTCTGCTCGACGTGCGGCCGGTACTCGAACTCGGGCTCCCGCGGCTCCGTCCCCGCCGTCCGCCCGAAGTAGTCGATCGCGAGCGCCGCGACCCCGTGCTCCGCGAACCGGAGGGCCAGCTCCTCGAAGAACGGATGGAGGCCGCGAACGTCGGGCAGGATCAGGATCCCGGCGCCGCTCGGGTCCGCGGGCCGCGCCTCGAACGCCCGGAACGGCCGGCCGTCGGCGCCGGTCAGGGTGACCGAGGCGTGATCGAGCGCACCGCCGGCGATGGGCTCGATCGGGGGGCGGCTATCGGCGTCGAAGCACATCGGGACGCTCCTGGCTGTCGGGACGGGGGATGGTGTCGTCCGGATGCTCGCACGATGGACGGTAGAATGCCCGCCCGAGATCGAGGACGAAGGAGGCCGCTTGGCGCTGCCAGAGCCGGGACGAGGCGACGCCGCTCTTCAGGACCCGCCGGGGGCCGACGGCGCGATGGCGTTCCCCTCGCGGATCGAGCGATTCGAGATCGTCGGGTCCACCAACGACGTCGTCGCGGCGTGGCTCCGTGAGGGCACGCCCGAGGTCTGCGTCGCCGTCGCCGATGCGCAGCGCGCCGGGCGAGGCCGGCACGGCCGGTCGTGGGTCGCGCCCGCCGGCGCCGCACTGTTGCTCTCGGTCGGGTTCCGCCCGACGTGGCTGGCCCCCGACCGGACGTGGCGCCTCGCCGCCGTTGTCGCGCTGGCGATGGCCGACGCGGCCGAGGATCTCGCCGGCCTGGCCGACGGCACGATCCGGCTCAAGTGGCCGAACGACCTGGCCGTCGCCTTCTCGGCCACCGGCCGGCCGGTCGGAGCCGCGGCGGTCCTCGACCCGGACCGTCCGATCGACATCCGCAAGCTCGCCGGGCTGCTCGGCGAGACCGACGGGCTGGGCACATCGACCGTGCGCGCCGTCGTCGGCATCGGGCTCAATGCCGACTGGCCGAGGGACGCCTTCCCGCCGGATCTGGCGGCCGGCATGACCTCGCTGCGCGAGGCGTCCGGCGGTCGTCCGATCGATCGTGCGGCGCTGCTCGACGGGTTCCTGGCGCGCCTGGAGACGCGGGTCGAGGCCCTCCGGGGCGGCTACTTCGACGTCGCCGGCTGGCGGTCGCGACAGCTCACCGATGGTCGGCTCGTGCGGCTGGAGCGGCCGGACGGCGCCGTCGAGACCCTCCGGGCGCTGGGCGTCGACGCGACGACCGGGGCGCTGATCGTGGCCGGCGCGCGACCCGGCGACCCGGAGCGCGCGGTCCTCGTCGGCGAGATCCGGCACCTCCGCCTCGGCGGGTCCGCGCCGGCGGCCGGGTCGTCGGACTCGCGAGCCGAGGTGTAACGGCATGGCGCGACCGGTGTTTGGACGAGCAGGAGCGGCGACAGCTGTCTCCCGCATCGCCCACCTCGACCGGGACCGACCGCTCGTCGAGGCCGCGCGACGCGACCCGGCGCGGTTCGACGCCCTGTACCGGCGGTACCTGGCCCAGGTGTACAGCTACGCCTACTACGAGCTCGGCGACCATCACGCTGCCGAGGACGCGACCGAGCGGACGTTCCTGTCCGCCCTCGCGAACCTGGCGCGCTTCGAGGAGCGAGCCCGGCCGGCCGACGGCGAGGGCGCCTCGACGTTCCGCGTGTGGCTATTCCGGATTGCGCGGAACGTCGTGGCCAACGAGCGGCGGACGACGCGGCGGCACCCGGCCGCCGAGCTCGACGACGCGACGGTCGCGGTCATCGCCGATCCCCTCGACGTCGAGGGTCAGGCCGTCCGCAACGAGGAGGCGCTCGCCGCGTGGCGAGCCGTCGGCCGCCTGGCGGGCGACCGGCGCCGGGCCGTGGTCCTGCGGTTCGTCGACGAGATGTCGACGGCCGAGATCGCCGGGGTCCTCGGGCGGTCCGAGGGCGCGGTCCGTGTCCTGATCCATCGAGCCCTGCGGTCGATCGCCAGGGACCTTGGGCTTCGCCGGTGATGGCCCTCGCTCGCGATGGTGGCGAGGTCGAGGCCCTCGTCACCGACCGCTACCTCGACGCGCTCCTCGCCGGCGAGGCGTGGCTCGCGGGTGCCGCGGACCCCGCAGGACGGGGCGACCGACGAGCGCTCGACGCGGCGGTCCGCGCCGCCTCGCGGCGGTTGGCGGCCGACCTGCCCCGCTTCCACCCGTCGTTCCGCTTCGAGGAGCGGCTCGCGCTGCGGCTGGCTGAGGCCGCGGCCGCCATGCGCCTGCCGCTGGCCGCCGGGTCCGAGTCGCAGGTCGCGCACATCCCGGTCACCCCGCCTGCGGACTACGACCCGCTGGCCGTCGTCCCGGACGACGAGGCCGCGGGCCAGCTGGACGTCCCGACGATCATCCGGGGCGCCGTCGCCGCCTCGGCGATCAGCCTGGCCGGCGCGGCCTGGCTGGCCTGGCGCCGCCGCGCCGCGACCTCGCCGATGACGCGCGCCGCGCGGGCCGCTCACGCGGGTCGTCGGCCGGTGCGCCTGGGCCGGACCTAGGCAGAGGCCGGAGGCCGCGACGATGCCGATCAAGCTCCCGACGTTCCGGCCGCGCCGAGACGACTACCCGGCGGATCTCTGGACGAAGTGCCCGTCGTGCTCGCAGATGCTGTTCAACAAGCAGCTCGACAAGGCCGACCGGGTCTGCACGAACTGCGGCCACCACTTCCGCCTCTCCGCCACGGCCCGCCTGGCGATGCTCCTCGACCACGGCACCTTCGTCGAGCGCGACGCGGGCCTCCAGTCGGTCGACCCGCTGGGCTTCGTGGACCAGAAGCCATACCCCGACCGAATCGCCGCGGCCCAGATCGCGACCGGCCTCCGGGACGCGGCGATCCGCGGCGTCGGGACGATCGGCGGCCGCCGGGTCTCGATCTGCGTCATGGACTTCGGGTTCATGGGCGGCTCGATGGGCGCGGTGGTTGGCGAGAAGGTCACCAGGGCCGCCGAGCATTCCCTCGCCACCAGCACCCCGCTGATCGTGGTCAGCGCATCGGGCGGGGCAAGGATGCAGGAGGGCACGTTCGCCCTGATGCAGCTGGCCAAGACGCTCGCCGCGGTCGAGCGGCTGCGGACCGCCGGGATCCCCTTCCTGAGCG
>DATEZX010000045.1:0-6207 GCA_035255225.1 Candidatus Limnocylindrales bacterium | reverse complement strand
AGGCCGAGGAGCTCGGCCCGATCGCCCTCCGGCGTGGACGTCGCGTGGGCGTTGACGTGGTCGACCTCGTCCGGTCCGATGCCGGCCTTCTCGAGGGCCCGCCGCGCGGCCCTCACCGCGCCGGCGCCACCCGGTGACGGCAGGGTCAGGTGGGCGGCGTCCGCGGTCGCGCCATAGCCGACGAGCTCGGCGAGCGGCTCGGCGCCACGCGCCTCGGCACTCTCGAGGGCCTCGAGGACGAGCATCGCCGCCCCCTCGCCGATGACGAAGCCGTCCCGCCCGGCATCGAATGGCCGGGAGGCCGCCGGCGGGTCGTCGTTGCGGGTCGAGAGGGCCTTCATCGACGAGAAGCCACCGAGGACGGCCTCGTGGATCGCCGCCTCGACACCGCCGGCGAGCATCCGGTCCGCATCACCGCGCCGGATGGTCTCCCAGGCCTCGCCGATGGCATGGGCGCCGGTCGCGCAGGCCGACACGATCGCGAAGTTCGGGCCGAGCTGGCCGAACGAGATCGCGATCTGGCCGGAGCCCACGTTGGCGATGCCCATCGGGATGAAGAACGGGCTGATCCGGTCGGGTCCCCGCTCGGCCATCGTCAGGACGTTGTCGAACAGGGTCCCGACGCCTCCGAGACCGCTCCCGAGGTAGACCCCGGTCCGCTCCGCCTCGGCGCCCTCGAGTCGGTCCGGCAACCCGGCCTGGCGCATCGCCTGGCGGGCCACGACGAGGCCGAACTGCATGTAGCGGTCCATGCGCCGGAGGTCCTTGCGGTCGACGACGTCGCTGGCGTCGAAGTCGCGGACCTCGGCCGCGATCTGGGAGTCGACGCGCGACGGGTCGAACGCCTCGATCCGGCGCACGCCCGAGCGCCCGGCCACCAGGCCGTCCCAGGTCGAGGCGACGTCCGGTCCGAGCGCCGTGAGGGCACCCATGCCCGTGACGACCACGCGCCGCCGCTCGTTGACCGCCGACGTCCCGGTCATCTGACCAGCTTGCCCGTCCGGACCGTGGCCGCGCGGTAGACGTCGCCGGGCAGGCCCCGGGCCGAGATCGCGTTGGCGACCCCAAGGACGTCGAACTCCGCCCGCCGGATCTCTGCCGCCACCGTCGCGTCGCCACCGTCCTCTGCGGCGGGGCCGATCGTGACCAGGGCCCACGACGCCGTCGGGTCGCCGTCGAAGACGTAGCCCGCCGAGCCGGCATTGACGATGACCTTCCAGCCGAAATCCCGGATGTCCGGCAGGTGGGTGTGGCCGCAGCAGACGACCCGGGCGTCGGTCCGGGCGATGCGCTCCAGGATGGCCGTCGGGTCGAGGTCGCGGTCGAAGCCCTGGGACTGCGAGCCTGGCGAGGCGTGGGTCAGGAGGACGAGCGTCTCGCCCACCCGGACGCGACGCTCGGCCGGCAGGCGGCGCAGCCACGACAGCTGCTCGTCGTCGAGGGCGTCGTGGGCCCACTCGGCGGCGAGCCGCATCGCGTCCGGCACGCCGGCCTCGAGGAGCCATGGGAACGCCGCGGCGTAGTCGGCGTCAGCGACCGCCACGTCGGTGTTGCCCTGGACGACGATCGCGCCCTCGCCCTCCATCGCCCGGAGTGCGTCGATCGCGCCCGCCGGGTCTGGCCCGTTCATTGCCGCGTCGCCGGCGACGAGGACGAGGTCAGGCTTCTCCTTCTTGATCGCCTTGCGGACGGCCTCGAGCGCGGCGGCGTTGCCGTGCACGTCCGACAGCACCGCCAGTCGAACGCTCATCGCAGGACGCCCTCGGGCGGGATGATGAAGCTCAGCGTGGCCTCGCAGGCGACCTCGCCGTCGACGCTCGCCACGCCCCGGCCACGGCCGAACCGCGAGCCGAGCTTGTCCATCGTCACCTCGAGCCGGAGCGTGTCACCCGGCACGACGACGCGCTTGAAGCGGGTCTCGTCGATCCCGGCGAAGAGCCCGATCCGGTCGCCGAAGCCGGGCTGTTTGGCGACGTAGACCGCCATCGTCTGGGCGAGGGCCTCGACCTGCAGCACGCCGGGCATGACCGGCAGGCCGGGGAAGTGGCCCTGGAAGAACCACTCGGTCGCCGAGACGCCCTTGAGGCCGACGATCCGCTTCGCCTCCGGGTCGTACTCGACGATCCGGTCGACGAGCAGGAACGGCCAGCGGTGCGGGATGAGGGCCTCGATCTCGCGCGTCGAGTGAACGATCGCGGGCCTCGCGAGCGCCTCGCTCATCGGCCGCCTCGAGATGCCACGGATCGCACCTACGCCCGCGCCGCCGCGGCCAGGAACGCGCCGCTGCCGACGCGATCGAGGAGGTTGGTCGTCATGTGGCCCTCCAGGAAGGCCGGGTTGGCCAGCAGCGCCTTGTGGATCTCGATGTTCGTCGTCAGGCCTTCGACGAGCAGCTCGTCGAGTGCCGCCCGCGAGCGGGCGATCGCGGTCTCGCGGTCGGGACCCCAGACCACGAGCTTGCCGAGCAGCGAATCGTAGAACGGCGGGACCTCGTAGCCGGGGTAGAGATGGGAATCCATCCGGACCCCGGGACCGCCCGGGGCGTGGTACTGACCGACGATCCCCGCCCCCGGCCGGAAGTCGTGGGCCGGGTCCTCGGCGTTGATCCGGAACTCGATCGCATGGCCGCGCAGCTGGATGTCGGCCTGGCTCAGGCCGAGCGGTTCGCCGGCGGCGATCCGGAGCTGGAGGGCGACCAGGTCGACGCCGGTCAGCATCTCGGTGACCGGGTGCTCGACCTGGATCCGGCAGTTGATCTCGATGAAGTACGGGTTGCCCTCGCGGTCGACGAGGAACTCGAGGGTCCCGACGTTCTCATACCCGGTGGCCACGACGGCGCGGACGGCCCGCTCGGCGAGGTCCTCGCGGGCGGCCCGGCCGAGGGCGGGAGTCGGGGCCTCCTCCAGGATCTTCTGGTGGCGACGCTGGACCGAGCAGTCGCGCTCGCCGAGGTGGACGCCACGGCCGAAGCGGTCGACCGCGACCTGGACCTCGACGTGGCGGTTGTCGTCGAGCCACTTCTCGAGGTACAGCGAATCGTCGCCGAACGCGGCCTTGGCCTCGGAGCGGCAGACCTTGATCGCCGACTCGAGCTCGCGTGGCGTCCGGACCATCCGCATGCCCTTGCCACCGCCGCCGGCCGAGGGCTTGATGAGGACCGGGTAGCCGATCCGATCGGCCTCGTCGAGGGCGTGGCCGTCGTCGCGCAGCATGCCGTCCGAACCGGGGATGGTCGGCAGCCCGTGGGCACCGAGGAGGCGGCGCGTGCCCTCCTTGCTGGCGAACCGGTCGAGGACCTCCGGCGGCGGGCCGACGAACGTCAGGTCGTGGGCCCGGACGACCTCGGCGAAGCCCTCGTCCTCGGACAGGAAGCCGTAGCCCGGATGGACGGCGTCGCAGCCGGTGAGGACGGCGGCCGAGATGAGGGCCGGCGCCGAGAGATAGCTTCGCTTCGCATCGGCCGGGCCGATGCAGATCGCCTCGTCGGCGAGCTGGACGGGGAGCGATTCGCGGTCCGCCTCCGAGTAGGCGACGACGGCCTCGACGCCGAGCGTCCGGCAGGCCCGCAGGATCCGCAGCGCGATCTCGCCCCGGTTGGCGATGAGGATCCGATGGAACATCAGGCGGGCCACACGGCCGAGGCCCTCACGGGCGGCCGACCTCGACCGGTGAGGAGAGGGCCACGAGCACGAGCTCCTGGCCATATTCGACGGCGGTCCCACCCTCGACGAGCAGCTCCGCGACCATGCCGTTCGCCGGCGCCGGCACCTCCTCGGGCACGCCGAGGACGTCGACGTGGCCGAGCGCGTCGCCCTCCCGGACCCGCGTCCCGACCGCGGCGCGGGGGCCGGGCCGGAAGACGCCCACCGCGGGCGACGTTGCGACGCGGCGACCGGCGTCCTCGTGGGCCGGCCGGGACGGGTGGCCCGCCGACGCGGCCAGGCTCGACGCGGACGCCAGGCCGGTGCCGGCGGTCGCGCCAGGGCTCGCGACGGTCCCGGTGCCATTGGAGCCGCCGGGAACCGGGAGGCGATGCACGTCGGACGGCGCGCCGGCACGCCCGTGGCCGTGGCTCTCGTGGCCGGCCGCGCCGCGGGGCCCGCGGTCGGTGGCGCGGTCGCCCGCTCGGCGGAGCTCGCCGTTCCAGCCCGCCCCGGGTGGCCGGCGGAGGCGGATCCGCCACTCGCGGTCGCGGACCTCCAGCTCGCCGAGATGGGTGCTCGCGAGCTTCGCGGTCAGGGCCGGCACGAGGCGGTCGATGAGGGCGTCGATGCCCGCGAGATCGGCGTCACGCTCGGCTGGGCGGCGCGTGGACGCGTGCGGCTTCGCGTCGCGGGGCTCGGGCACGGCTCAGGCGTCCTCGTGGGCGGGGGGCTCGTCGCGGCGCGACCCCCCGGAAAGCGGCATGGGGACCGACCACCTGGTCGGATCGAGCAGGTCGCGCAGCCGGTTGCCGATCCCGCGCGGCGGAGCCGGCGCGACGGGCGGCGCGGCGACCTCAGTGTACGGTCCGAGCGAGCGGTAGCGCCGGTAGCGGGCCTCGACGAGGTCGGCGAGCGACAGCTCGGCCAGGCGATCGAGGGCGTCGAGGATCACCGGGCGGAGGCGCTTCGCGGTGCCCGCCGGGTCGGCGTGCGCGCCGCCATCGGGCTCCGGGACGACGACGTCGACGACGCCGAGGGCACGCTGGTCCTCGGCCGACATCCGCATCGCCAGCGCCGCGGTCGAGGCTTCGTCGGCGGTCCGCCAGAGGATCGAGGCGCAGCCCTCGGGGCTGATGACCGAGTAGACCGCGTTCTCGAGGGCGATGACGACGTCCCCGACGGCGATCGCCAGCGCACCTCCGGAGCCGCCCTCGCCAGTGATGATCGCCACGATCGGCGTCCGAAGGCGGCTCATGAGCGCGACGCTACGGGCGATCGAGTCGGCGATCCCGCGCTCCTCCGACTCCGCCCCGGGATGCGCGCCCGGCACGTCGACGAAGGTCACGATCGGCAGGCCGAACCGCTCGGCGAGCTCCATGACCCGCATGGCCTTCCGGTAGCCCTCGGGGTGGGGCATCCCGAAGTTGCGGCGGATGTTCTCCTCGGTGTCGGCACCCTTCTGCTGGCCGACGAAGGCGATCCGGCGCTCGCCGAGCCGGGCGAAGCCGGTGACGACCGCGGGGTCGTCACCGAAGAGCCGGTCGCCGTGGAGCTCGATGACATCGTCGGCCATCTCGGCCAAGAGCTCCAGGGTCCGGGGGCGTCCGAGGTTCCGGGCGAGCTGGACGCGTCGCCAGACCTCGGCCTTGGGGTCGCCGGCCGCGGCCCGGGCCGCCGTGCCGCGGGGTCCGCCCAACAGCCGGTCAACCACGCTCAGCCTCCGGCGTGGCGGCATCGTCCGCGAGGCGCGCGGCGCGTTGACCCGTGCCACCGGCACCGTTGCGGCCGGCGACCTCGAGGTCGGGCACGAGCCGGTCGGCGACCGAGGACAGGAAGCCGATCGGATCGAGCCGGAGGCCGCGGGCGTCCTGCTCGTTCGCGCCGAGACCCGTCCCGTTGCCGTTCGACGCGGCCGGCTGGAGGTAGGCGAGCAGGGCGATGAGCTCGTCGCGCAGCACCCGGCGCGTGACGATCCGGTCCACGAAGCCGTGCTCGAAGAGGAACTCCGTCCGCTGGAATCCAGGCGGCAGCTCGGCGGCGATCGTGCCCGCGGAGACCCGCGCCCCGGCGAAGCCGATGAGAGCGTCCGGCTCGGCGAGGTTCACGTCGCCGAGGACCGCGTACGACGCGAAGACGCCGCCGGTCGTGGGATCGGTCATGACGCTGAGGTACGGCAGCCCGGCGGCCTTGAGCCGCTCGAGCGCGGCGCACGTCTTGGCGAGCTGCATGAGGGCCATGGTGCCCTCCTGCATCCGCGCCCCGCCCGAGGCCGACACGACGATGAGCGGGATCCGCTCGGCGCGAGCGTCCTCCGCGGCGCGTGTCACCTTCTCGCCGACGACCGCGCCCATCGAGCCGCCCATGAAGCCGAAGTCCATGACGCACATCGAGACCCGGTGGCCGCCGATCGTCGCGACGCCGCGGATCCGATCCGCCAGCAGCGCGCCCGTGGCCAGCGCATGCGGCCCCCCGCCCGACCAGCCGTAGGTGTACGCCTCCTCAGCCCCGAGATGATCGAGGATCGCCCGGATGTCCTCGGCGACGTCCGCGACCGAGCGACCCG
>DATEZX010000044.1:0-15304 GCA_035255225.1 Candidatus Limnocylindrales bacterium | reverse complement strand
ATTCGCCGGCAAGATCGGCGCTCTCGGCCTCCGGATCGAGCGGGGCGTCAGCTACCACGGGATCGCCCTGAACGTCGACCCGGACCTCGCGGACTTCGAGCTCATCGACCCATGCGGGATGCCCGGACTGGCCTCCACCTCGATCGCGCGGGAGCTCGGGCGCCCGCCGGCGTCGTCACGGGCTGAGGCGGCAGCGCTCGCCGCGAGGCCGTTTGCCGAAGCGTTCGCGACCGCGATCGCGGCCAGCCTCTCGTGGGCTGAATCTGCCCAGCCGGAGCTGGCGCCCACGCCTGTCGGGTGATCGGCCCCTGCTACGCTCCCGCCATGGACGGCGGGGCCGCGAACGGCCGCGGCGCGGCGCGCAACGGCGGCGGAGCCGGCCAGTTGTGAGCGCCGGCCTCTTCGAGCTGCGCAAGGACCCGGTCACCGGCTGGTGGGTCGCGACGGTCGTCGACCGCGACTACGACCGCCGGCGGTTCGCCTTGCCGGCCGAGCAGGTGGACGACGGCGGCGATTGCCAGAACTGCCGCCTCCCGGAGGGTGACGGCGTCCGGCTTCGAACCCTCAAGGACTTCGCCTTCCACGTGGTCGGGACGGAGGAGGAGGGCCGCGAGCTAGACCGCGGCGTCGCCCAGGTCGCGATGTCGAACGCCCGTGCGGCGGGCAGCTGGCGGACGATCGTCGCGCCGCCGCGCGAGCACCGGGCGCTGCCGCTGGCCGGAGCAGCGGTCGAGGAGATGATCGGCCGGGCCCGCGACCTCATCGCGGAGGCTCGATCCGCGGGCCAGACCGACTATGTCCAGGTGGTCCAGAACTGGGGTGCCCAGGCCGGGGCTCGGACGAACCACCTGTGCCTCGACCTGTACGACCTGCCCCAGATCCCGCATCGCGTCGGCGAGGAGCTCGGCGGCGCGGCGCGATACGTCATCCGCGAGGGCGAGTGTCCGTGGTGCCGCCTCGTCCGCGACGAGAGCCGGCGCCGCGAGCGGCTCGTCTGGGAGGACGCCTCGAGCGTCGCCTTCGCGCCCTGGGCCTCGCGCTCGCCGTTCGAGGTCTGGATCGTGCCGCGCCGCCACGAGGCCGACTTCGGTCGGCTCGGCGCGCCGGACGTGACGGCGACGGCAGTCGCCCTGCGCCAGGTCCTGGGCCAGCTGGGCCGGAGCCTGGACGGCCCACCGTACAACCTCGTGCTCCATACCGCGCCTCTCAAGGAGCGCGTCGACGCGACGTTCCACTGGCACTGGGAGATCCACCCGCGCCTGCGCGAGATCGCGGGGCTCGAGCTCGGGACCGGGCTGCCGGTCAACCCCGTCGCGCCCGAGGATGCCGTCGAGGAGCTGCTCGCCGGCGTCGCGACGTGACCGACGCCGCGGCGCCTGCCCGTCACACCGGTGCCGATCGCGGCGTCCCTCGGCAGGTCGCCCAGCACGACGACCAACCGCACGCGCCGGAAGGAAGTCCTTGCTGCCCCTCACGAGCTCGACGATCGCTCGGACCTGGCCTCGCCCAGTCGGGCTGGATGCCGGCACCCGGCCGATGACCGAGACGTGGGACCACGGGGCCGCGACCGCGTTCGTCGAAAGCCTCTTCGCGAAGCACCACACCGAGATCTACGCCTATCTCGTCCGGATGCTCCGTGACCCAGACCTCGCGGCGGACCTGACCCAGGACGCCTTCGTGAAGGCCTACAAGGCCTATGCCACGCTCGAGAAGGACGAGAACGCCCGGGCCTGGCTGTACCAGATCGCCCACCGGGTCGCGCTCGACGAGATCCGCCACCGGCGGATCATCCGGATGGTCCCGTGGAGCGGCGAGTCACGCGGTGCGGCGCCGTCGGCCGAGCGTCTGGCGATGGACCTCCGGCTCTCGGGCCCACTCGAGCGGGCCCTCGCTCGAATCCCGGAGCGGCAGCGGGCGGCGCTCCTGCTGGCCGAGGTCCACGACCTGACCGGCCTCGAGCTCGCCGCGGCGATGGGCGTCAGCCACGTCGCGGCGCGGGCGATCCTCACCCGGGCCCGCGACAGCCTCCGGCGTGCCCTCGCGGCCGAGCAGGAGGCCGAGCGATCAGCCGAGGCAAAGCGCGATGCGGAACGCGCAGCCCGTGAGGCGGGGACTGGCCGATGACCCTGCCCTTCCGCCGCCGCCACAACGACGCCGAAGCCTCGCACGACCGCGCCCGCGCGGACATGTCCGACGACTTCACGGGCGTCCTCGATGGCGCCGAGGCCGCCTGGCTGGAGGAGCATCTCGGCCGCTGCCCGGAGTGCCGTGCCGAGCGCGACGCCTTCCTCGCCGACCGCGCCCTCCTGCGAAGCCTCCGCGATCGGGCGCCGGAGCCACCGCGTGACCTCTGGGCTCGCACCGCGGCGGCGATCGAGGCCGAGGCGCGGCAGGGCCGCGGCCGGCTGGGTCTCGGCCAGATTCTCCCGCCGCCGGGGCCGCGTCGGATCCCGCTCGGGATCCTGGCCAGCGCCCTCGTCGTCCTCGTCGTCGTGGGGACCGCCCTCCTGCCCCGCGGCGTGCCGTTCGTGCTGCCGTCCAGCCCGCCAGGATCGGAGGTCGCCAGGGCGTCCGAGCCCGTGGCGACGCCGCTGGTCCCGGAGGCCAACCGCGTGGCCTGGGTCCAGCGCTCGGCGGACGGCACGTTCTCGCTCGTCTTCGCGAACGTCGACCACGCCTGCCCGCACGCCGATCCGACGTGCGCGCCGCTCGCCGACAGCTCGCCGGCGCCGCTGGCGCTCGCGGCTCCGCCGGTGGCGGTCGTCCTGTCGCCGCACAGCGACCAGCTGGCCGTGATCGGAGCGGACGCCGAGACCGCCGGAAGCGTCCTGATCGTCGACCTGTCCACCCCGGCTCCTGCGCCCTCGGCCGAGGCGACCCCGGCCAGCACGGCCCAGCCCGAGACCGCCACACCGGCGGCGACGGTCGCGGTCACGCCGGCCGGATCGCCCTCCCCGGCGCACGGCGCAGCCCGCGCGATCATCAGCGGCGTCACGGTCGTCGGCACGGTGGGCTACTCGGCCGATGGGCAGTGGCTCGCCTTCTCGGCGCGCCCGAAGGGCGGGTCGGCGGGCCCGGACCTGTACCTCTGGCACGTCGGCGATGCCGGCGCCCGGCAGGTCACCAGCGATGGCGAGACGTTCTTCGCCGGCTGGTACGGCAACCTCGTCCTCGCGAGCGGGATCGTGCTGCAGCCCGTGCCGCCGGAGGGCAGCCCGGCGCCGGCCTCGTCGAGCGAGACCTCCGCCGAGGGAACCGCGGCGACCGCGGCGGCGACCGCCGCCCCGGCAACGAGCGCGGCCCCGGCGAGCAGCGAAGCGCCAGGCGGCGGTGCGCCGGCCACTCCGGGCTCGCCCGCGTCGTCGCCGACGAGCCAGCCCGTGGAGGCACACCCGTACTCGTTCCTGCTCGACGCGTCGACCGGCGTCCGGACCCCGTTTGCGCTGCCGGACGTGTGGCTCCCGTCGATCGACCCGACCGGACGGTTCGTGACCTACTGGTCCGGGACGGTGACGCCGACGGACCCGGCGAGCGACGGGACGTTTGTCGTCGGGCAGGTCAAGTCGTGGCGACCGGCGAGCGGCCGGCTGGTCCTCGACGGCTGGACGGCCCCGCTCGCGCCGGTCGCGACGCCGGAGCCTTCAGGCGAGCCCGCGACCAGCGCGCCTTCGCCGGGCGAGGCCGGGGGCGTGCCGACGAACGGGCGGTTGAGCACGCCAACGAGCGCGCCGTCCGAGGAACCCGTCGAGTCGGCGGATCCGAGCGCCTCCACGAGCCCCCCGGTCGGACCGATCGGTACGCCGATCGAGCTGGCCCCGGCGCCCATCGCGGAATTCGACGCCCACTTCGACCCGCGGGGCACCCGCCTCGCGATCTGGATCCTCGATGCTCCTGAGGCCTCGGCCGGCCGGCTGTGGCTGGTGGTCCTCGACCCCGTCGCGGGCGCGGTCAACCCGAGCCTCCAACCGATGGCAGCGCCCGGCGTCCAGGCCCTCCGCGGCTACACGATCGACACCGGCCGGCTGGCGTGGGCCACTCCCGCCGGCCAGGACGGGCAGCAGAGCAGCGTCCAGGTCCTGGCCTGGAAGGGTGACAACTTCGGCCAGGTTCAGTCGGTGCCGGGAGGCAACCCGCAGATCGTCCGCTGAGGCGCGAGACCGGCCTGGCAGGCGCGACCGCGCTCGATGTCGTAGAGTCCGGGCCAGATGCGACCCAGCAGGACGGTCGCAGGGGTGGCGCTCACCGCCGCCCTTGCGCTCGGCTCGCTGCCGGGCCTCGTGGGCGCCCGCGAACAGGGCCCCGAGCAGCCCATCGATGCAGCAGCCTTCCGACAGGTCATCCTCGCGACACTCGGCAATCGACCTCTCGAGGCGAGCGCCTCGTTCGACGCTGCCTCGGGTTCAGCCGGAGTCCTGGGCCCGACCTCGCGCTTCGTCGAGCTCGGGCCGACCCAGCCGACGACCGTCCAACGGGCGCCCGTCAGCCTGCCGGGCCAGTCGGCTTCGTGGTCGTGGAAGCCGCCGACGTCGACCATGACGGGCTACGCATCGTTCTACGACAACGGCACGACCGCGATGCGGGACGTGCCGCGAGGCACGACGATCGTCATCTGTGGCAAGGGCGGCTGCATCCAGCGCGTCGTCAACGACTACGGACCCGCCAAGTGGACCGGGCGGATCATCGACATGTACCGGCCCGATTTCTTCGCGATCTGCGGCTGCGGCTGGGCCTCCGGCACGACCTGGGTGACGGTCAAGATCTACCGCTGAGCGCGTGTGGGCACCGTGTCACGCGCGGCGCGGGAGGTGCACCGCGATCCGGCGCGCGGCCGCGCTAGACTGCCGGCGTCCCTTCGCAGACCGGCCACGAGAGCCGGGTCCAGGTCCCGCGAGGCCGCAAGGAGCGAGCGTGTGCGCCCGTCGCAGCCCATGACCGGCCGCCGGATCATGACCTCGGACGAGATCCGCCGGGCGATCGTCCGGGTCTCACACGAGATCGTCGAGAAGCAGGCCGGGACCGAGGGCCTCGTCCTCGTCGGCATCCAGCGCCGCGGCGTCGTCCTCGCCCACCGGCTCGCCGAGGCGATCGCCTCGCACGAGGGGGTCGAGCTGCCGGTCGGGGCCCTGGACATCACGTTCTATCGCGACGACCGGGCGCGGCTGGGTCCACATCCCGTGGTGAAGGGCACGAACGTGCCGTTCGTGATCGAGGACGCGACGGTCGCGCTCGTCGATGACGTCCTGTACACCGGCCGCACGGTGCGAGCCGCGATGGACGCGCTCCGGGAGTTCGGCCGGCCGCGCGCCATCCGCCTCGCCGTCCTGGTCGATCGAGGCCACCGCGAGCTGCCGATCCGGGCAGACCACGTCGGCAAGAACGTCCCGACCTCGCGCGACGAGGTCGTGCGGGTCCGGGTTGCCGAGCTCGATGGCGAGGATGCGGTCGACATCGAGGACATCGAGGCGCCCCGGTGACGAGTCGGGCCGCCGGGTCGGAGCCGTCGCGAGGCCCGAGCACAGGCCCCCCGACGAGTCCTGCCCGCACGCCCGCCACTCGCTGGCAGCACCGCCACCTGCTCGACGTCGACGTCCTGACCTGGCCCGAGATCGAGCTCGTCATGCGGACCGCCGACGAGATGGCGGACGTCGTCGCGGGCCGGTCGCCCGCGAGGCCGGTCCTGAAGGGCGTCGGCGTGACGATCCTGTTCTACGAGGCCTCGACGCGGACACGGGTGAGCTTCGAGGTCGCGGCGAAGCACCTCGCGGCGAGCGTGGTCAACGTCTCCGCCGGCGGCTCGTCTGTGACGAAGGGCGAGTCGCTCCTCGACACGGTCCGGACCCTCGAAGCCGAGGGTGCCGAGATGCTCGTCATGCGGCACGCCACCTCCGGCGCGCCGTACCTCGTGGCCCGGGAGTTCCGCGGCAGCGTCCTCAACGGCGGCGACGGCTGGCACGCCCACCCCACCCAGGCGCTCCTGGACCTCTACACGATCCGGGCCCATGACGGCGCCCCGGCAGGCTGGTCGCTCGCGGGGCGCAAGGTCACGATCGTCGGCGACATCCTCCACTCACGGGTCGCGCGCAGCAACATCTGGACGTTGTCGGCGGCCGGCGCCGACCTGTGGGTCTGCGGGCCGCCGACCCTCCTCCGCGGGCTCGATGCCTGGGGCACGGCCGGCGTTGGTGGGAAGCGACCCTTCGCGGTCACCTCTGACATCGGCGCCGCCCTCCGGGACGCGGACGTCGTGATGACGCTCCGGATCCAGAAGGAGCGGATGGCCGGCGGCCTCCTCCCGTCGCTAGGCGAGTACGCCGCCCGCTACGGCATCACCCGCGACCGGCTGGCACTGGCGGCGCCGGGGGCGATCGTCATGCATCCCGGGCCGATGAACGAGGGGGTAGAGATCGAGCCGGAGGTCGCGAACGGGCGGCAGTCAGTCATTACGTCGCAGGTCGCCAACGGCGTACCGGTGCGGATGGCCCTTCTCGCCCTCCTGCGCGAGGCGACGGCGTGAGCCCGGTCGGCGCGCGTGGCGAGGTCGGGCCGCGTGGCCGGGTCCGAGCCCGTGGCGAGGTCGGGCGGCTCGTCGACCTCGAGCTCAGCTGCGCCTGGCTCGTCGACCCGGCGAGCGGTCGGGAGGGCGCGGCTGACATCGTCATCCGGCGGGGCGTCCTGGAGGCCGTGACGTGGCTCCGCGGCCGGTCGGCCGAGGGCGTCGACGATCGAGGCGTCATCGTCGCCCCGGGCTTCACGGACCTGCATGCTCACCTCCGCGAGCCGGGCAACGAAGCCGCCGAGACGATCGCGTCCGGGCTGGCCGCCGCCGCGCACGGTGGCTTCACGTCGGTCTGTGCGATGCCGAACACGACGCCGGCCCTGGATCACTCGTGGCTCGTCGCCGGCTTTGCAGCCGCGGTGGCGGCGTCCGGATCGCCGGTCGCGGCCGTCCCGTACGGGGCGGCGACGGCCGGCCGGGCGGGGGAGCAGCTCGCGGCGCTCGGGCAGCTGGCGGACGCGGGCGTCGCGGGGTTCAGCGACGACGGCGCGCCGATTCGCTCGGCGGCCCTCTTCCGGAGCGCCCTCGCCTACGCCGGCGGACTGGGGATCCCGATCGTCGACCACGCCGAGGATCCGGCCCTGACCGAGGGCGCCGAGGCGAACGAAGGCCTCGTCGCGACCGTCCTCGGGCTGAAGGGTTCGCCAGCGGCCTCCGAAGCGAGCGCGGTGGCGCGCGACCTCGCGATCCTGGCCGACGTCGTGCGAGACGTGCCCGCCACACGCCTCCACCTGACCCACCTCTCGACGGCCGCCTCGTTGGATCTCGTGCGCAGGGCGAAAGCGTCCGGGCTGCCGGTGACGTGCGACGTCACGCCCCATCACCTCGCGCTGACCGACGAGTGGCTGGCCGGTTCGCGCCGCTTCGCCTGGCGGGCGCTCGATCGTCGTGGCCACCCCCGCGATCCGTGGCGCGATGACGCCCTGACCGCGGCGCCGTACGACTCGTCGCTGCGGGTCAACCCGCCCCTGCGCTCGGCCGACGACGCCGCTGCCTGTCGGGCGGCCCTCACTGACGGCACGGCCGACGCGATCGCGACCGACCACGCGCCGCACGCGTCGGTCGACAAGGACGTGGAGTTCGGGCTCGCCTCCAACGGGATCAGCGGCATCGAGACGGCCCTCGGTCTGGTCCTCGAGGCGGTCGACGCCGGGCAGCTGCGGCTGGGGGTGGCGATCGCGGCGCTGACCACGGGGCCGAGCCGGGTGCTGGGGTCGCGCCGTCCGAGGATGGGCGGCGGCCCGCCCGACGCGGGCGGCCGGCTCGTGGTCGGCGCCCCGGCGGACCTCGTCGTCTTCGACCGGTCCGAGCGCTGGACGGTAAGGGTCGAGGGGCTTGCCTCGCGCGGCAAGAACTCGCCACTTCTCGGCCGCGACCTGGCGGGTCGCGTCCTGCTCACGGTCGCCCGGGGTCGCCTCGCCTACGAGGCGCCGCTGGAGTGAGCGCTCGGGCTCGCACCGGGCGGCTCGCCGGGTGAGCTGGCCCGGGGCGCGCCCGACGAGGTCGGGCCGAGCCAGGCCGCACCGTCGGCGACGAACAGCCGTCCGCAGGTGTCCCGGCGACTCCCGGCCGGGCAGAGCGCCGATCGTGGATCGTGGAACCGGCCGATCACGACGACCGCCTGGAGGATCCCCGCGTCGGGTGGGTTGAATGTCGTGTTGAAGGCTGGCCCAAGCGGGGGCTTGATCGAGCCCGAGCCGTCCGGGTTCGTGACGCTGAGCCGCTCCGGGTCGGCCATGAGCCACGAGAACCGGTAGACGCAGTTCTCGAGCGGCTGGTACGCGCCCGGCAGGATCGGGCAGGGTACGAAGAACCGGACCGCCCAGCCGAGGACGGCGATCCGGTCCGCCGACCCGGCGTCGCGACGCGCCAGCGCATCGCTGACCGAGAGGACTCGCAGCCCGTCGACCTCGGTTGGCGCCCCGAGGCTGAGCAGGCCACTTCCCGGCGCCCCGGTCCCCGAGGGACCACCTCCCGAGGGACCATTCCCCGACGCGCCTGGAGTCAGCCCTGGTGCCAGCAGCCGCGCCGGTTGGCCCAGGAGCACGGCCAGGGCGACGACGACCGCTACCGTGACGGCCCCCGCAACGACCGCCCGACTGCGTAGCATGGGGCCCATGGTCGCTCACCCGAGGCTCAACCGCGATTACGAGCGGAAGGCGTACTGGCACGCCACGATGCCGCCGCTCCCGGACCGGAGCGGGCGAGACCTGCCCGACGTCGTCGACGTCGCGGTCGTCGGCGGCGGCTACACGGGCGTCGCGGCTGGGCGGAAGCTGGCGCTCCAGGGTGCGAAGGTCGTCGTGCTCGAGGCGGAGACGCTCGGCTGGGGCGCCTCGACGCGCAACGGCGGGATCGCGCATCCGGGCTTCAAATGGGGCCCACCGGCGCTCGCCGGGCGCTACGGCCCGGAGCTCGGCCGGGCGCTGTATCGCGAGTCACGCGACGCCACCGATCTCGTCGCCGGGCTCGTCCGCGATCAGGGCATCGACGCCGAGCTGCGGTGGAACGGGTTCCTCGAGCTCGCCTGGGCGAAGGCCCACGCGGACGACTTCGAAGCTGAGGCGGCGGCCCTGGCGGACTTCGGAACGCCTGCCCGGGCCGTCCCGAGGGACCGGTTGCGTGAGGAGATCGGCACGGATGCCTACTACGGCGGCCTGGCCGTCGATGGCGGGGGCATCCTCCATCCTGCGAAGTGGCTCGTCGGGCTCGTCGGCCTCGCGGAGCGCGCCGGCGCGGAGTTGCACGAGGGCCTGCGGGTGCGCGCCATCCGCCGCCAGGGCGACGGTCGCTTCGTGGTCGAGACGGCGCGCGGGGCGCTCCTGGCCAGGGACGTCCTCGTGGCGACGAACGGCTACACGGACGGCGCGGCGCCCGCCGTTCGGCGGCGGGTCATCCCGATCGGCAGCTACATCATCGCCACCGAGCCGCTCGCGCCGGACCTCGCGCACGAGATCTCACCAACCGGCCGGGCGTACTTCGACACCCGGAACTTCCTCTCGTACTGGCACGTGTCCGCGGACCGCCGGATGATCTTTGGCGGCCGGGTGAGCTTCCTCCCCACGACCGTCGACCGGACCGCGCGCCTGCTCTATCGCCGGCTCATGGAGATCCACCCGCAGCTCGCCGGCACCCGGGTCGAATACTCGTGGGGCGGCAAGGTCGGGATCACGATGGACCGCATGCCGCACATCGGGCGGACGCGCGACGGGGTCATGTACGCCGTCGGCTACTCGGGGACCGGCGTCGTGCTGTCGACCTACCTCGGGACCCGCGCGGCCGAGTGGCTCGGCGGCGGTGAGCCGCCAGCCCTGGCGAAGCTCCGGTTCCCGATCGTCCCCGCTCCGTACGAGGGCCGGCCGTGGTTCCTGCCGGTCGTGGGGGAGTGGTTCCGGATGCGCGACCGGATGGCCGCCCGCGCGGAGGGCCACGCAGCAGCGGACGCCGAATCGAGCTAGGCGTTCACTCCCGTGCCGGCCGCCGGGTCGGGACCCGCTGGCCGCGGCGCGCCGCAGGAGTAACAGCGAGACGCCGATCCAGGATTGAGCGACCGGCAGGCCCCGCAGCTCCACCACTCGCTGGGCGCGACTGGCGCGAGCCGGTGGCCCAGGGCCCGTCGGGTGAGGACGAGGGCGACGACCATCCCCGCGAGGCCGAGCCCGACCAGCACGAGCGGCTCGAGGTAGCTCGACAGGGGCGCCGGGTCGCCCTGGTCGGTCGCCCCCGTGAACGTGCCCACGACCTCGCCGACCAGGCAGCCCAGGCGGAGGTCGACCCCGGCGGGACCGTTCGCCGGGAACCGCTGGTCGCAGGTCAGGCGCGGGGGTGGGCTCGTCGGATCGGCAGCCGCGGCAACTGATCCGGCGGCCAGGACCGCCATGACCGCCACGCTCGAGGCGATCCGCGCCAGGCCGCCGAACCCACGGCCGCCTCCGGGCATCGCGGTCAGGGCTCCGCGGCGAGGCGCCGCAGCGTCGTGAGGAGCTCGTCGACGTCCGCGATCGTCGACTGGGTGTTGAGGATCCCGGCCCTCAGGTACGTCGCGCCACGCAGGCGGGTCGTCGAGAGCCAGCCGTCGCCAGATGCCTCCAGCGCCTGCTGGAGCCGGTCCTGGTGGGCGTCGAGGTCGTGGGCCTCGAGGGACCGCCGCGCGTCACGGCCACCCGGGAGATGGCGGAAGCACACGACGGACAGCTCGGGAGCGCTGGGCAAGGCCTCGAAGTCGTCCGACCCGGCGATCCGCCGCGCGAGATGGGCCGCCAGGTCGATGTTCGCCTCGACGAGCCGCGCCAGGCCGGCCGTCCCGAGGTGCTTCCACGAGAACCACAGCTTCAGGGCTCGCCAACGCCGGGTGCCTTCGAAGCCCAGCCGGTAGAAGTTGAGCTGGCGGGGCTCCGCCGGCTCGTCGAGACCGTCGACCTCGTCCGGCAGCGGGTGAGACGGTGCCGGGAGCCGATCACCGCCGCGGTAGTACTCCGGCGAGCGGCCGCCGAACGCCGTGCGCAGGTCGGCGCCGTTCCGGACGACCAGACCGCCGATGTCGTAGGCCTGGAACAGCCACTTGTGCGGGTCGACGGTCACCGAGTCCGCCAGCTCCGTGCCCGGCACCCGCCACGCGTCCCGCGCCGAGAGCCTGGCGGCGGCGCCGTACGCGGCGTCGACGTGCAGCCAGAGGTCCTCTCGTCGCGCGAGCTCGGCGAGCTCGGGGACGAGGTCCACCGAGCCGGTGTTCGTCGAGCCCGCCACGGCGCAGATCGCCATCGGCAGCAGGCCCGTTGCACGATCCGCCTCGATCGCCCGAGCGACCGGCTCGGCGTGGAGCCGGAAGCGTTCGTCCGACGGCACGACGACGAGCGTCTCGGGCGGGAAGCCGAGCTCGTCGAGGGCCCGGCCGATCGAGAAGTGGGTCTGTTCGGAGGCGTAGACGCGCACCCCCTCGAGGTCTCGACCGCGCGGCGGGCGCGGGACGCGCGTGGCGTCCGTGCCTCGAAGCCTCGCGAGCTGGACGTCCCGGGCGAGGGCCAGCCCGATGAAGTTGGCCATGACCCCGCCCGAGGTCAGGAGGCCGAAGCTGCCCGGGCCGTAGCCGACGAGGTCGCACAGCCAGCGCACGACCTCCTCCTCGACGAATGCCCCGACCGGACCCGCGTGCCAGACGTCGACGCCCTGCTGGGCGACCTGCGAGAGGATCTCGCCGGCCACCGAGGCCACGAGGGGCGGGGGCGTGAAGTAGCCGAACGAGCGGGGGTGGTAGGCGCTCAGGGTGTGGGGCGCGATGCGGGCCCGCCACTCGTCGAGGATCACGGCCAGCGCGGAGGGATCGCGGGGCGCCGGCCCAGGCTCGCCGCCGGTCGGCTGGAAGTACCGCGCCCGGAGCGCATCGTGCTCGGGCGGCTCACCCATCGCCCGCTCGAAGGCATGGTCGTAGAGGTAGTCGAGCGCCGCCTCCCAGGCCGCCGCCCCCGCTTCGCGGAGCGCCTCGCGCGAGCGCGTCCCGTCACGGAGCCAGACCAGCTCGGGCTCGGGGTGCCAGTCGACCATCGGGCCAACTCTACGGGTCGCTGGACCGGATAATCAGCCCGGCTTCGCTCTCCGCCGCTTCGCTGGAGGTGCCCGTGCCGGGCTCGGGTCGCACGATCGTCTTCTTCCCCGAGGGTGCCCACGGTCCCACGAACAACTGCATCGGCATCGGCCAGGTGCTGCGCGAGCGCGGCCACCGCGTCGTGTTCATCGTCGAGGAATCGTTCGCCGGCCGCCTCGAGGCCGCCGGCTTCGAGGAGCGGCTCATGCGCCTCGGGCCGCCACCCGAGCACGAGGAGGCGCCGGGCCAGTTCTGGATCGACTTCATCCGCGACACCGCCCCGATCTTCCGGAAGCCGACGCTCGAGCAGCTCGGCGAGTTCATCGCCCCGACCTGGCAGGCGCTGATCGACGGCGCGAAGTACGTGGACGAGCGCCTCCACGACATCCTCGACGAGCTCGGGCCCGATGTCGTCGTCGAGGACAATGTCGTGGCCTTCCCGGCGTTGCCCGCGTCTGGCCGGCCGTGGGTCCGGATCGCGTCGTGCAATCCGGCCGAGATCAAGGACCCGCTCATCGCGCCGTTCTCGTCGGGCTACCCGACGGCCGACTCGACCAGCTGGGCGGCGTTCCTCGACGAGGTCGAGCGCACGCACCGCGACATGTGGGCCGACTTCGACGCCTTCTGTCGCGACCGCGGCGCGCCCGGACTCCAATGGGGCCCGGACGGCCCGGACTTCATCCACGAGTCGCCCTGGCTCAACCTCTACCTGTACCCGGCCGACGTCGACTACCCGCGACAGCAGCCACTCGCGCCGACGTGGCACCGCCTCGAGTCGAGCGTCCGCGCGAGCGACGCGACCTGGGAGCTCCCGGAGCAACTCGCCCGTCGCGAGGGAGCGCTCGTCTACCTGTCGCTCGGCAGCCTCGGGTCCGCGGATGTCGGGCTGATGCAGCGCCTCGTCGACGTGCTCGCGGAGGCGCCGCACCGGGTCATCGTCTCGATGGGTCCGCTCGCGGAGCAGATCCGGCTGGCCGAGAACATGGTCGGCGCGGCCTCGCTCCCGCAGCCCGCGATCCTGCCGACGGTCGACGTCGTCGTCACCCACGGCGGCAACAACACGGTGACCGAGGCCTTCCACGCCGGGGTGCCGATGGTCGTCCTGCCGCTGTTCTGGGACCAGGTCGACAACGCCCAGCGGCTCGACGAGACGGGCTTCGGCGTCAGGCTCTCGACCTACGACTTCGAGGCGGCCCAGCTGACCGGCGCTATCGATCGATTGCTCGCCGACGCCGCGCTGCGCGATCGGCTGGCGACGATCTCGCGACGGCTTCGCTCGAGGCCCGGCACGCACGCGGCGGCCGACCTCATCGAGCGCGTGGCGAAGACGGGAGCACCGGTCACGGCCGACCTAGGCTAGAGTCAGGTCGTGACCGATCCCCAGGTTCCGCTTCCCGGCGACCGCACGCCCGCCGAGCCGGAACGTCAGCCGACCGTCCGCGACGTCGAGTACAAGGGTGCCCCGCTCGACGCGGCGAAGGGCCCGGGCCTCGGCTGCTTCTGGATCCAGCTCCTCGCGCTCGCGGTCCTCGTCGTCCTCACGCCGCTGAGCGTCGGCTGGGGCTGGCCGGAGGCCGTCAGCGCCGTCCTCCTCCTGGCGACGCTGGTCCTCCTGCTGTTCGCCGGCCAGACGGTCATCTTCCTGCTCCGGCTCGTGGCCGCCGACCGCCGCGCGGAGCTGCGGCGCGCGCCGCTGGCTTCGCGCACGAAGACCGTCGGCCAGCTCGAGGATGAGAGCCCGCGCGACGCCGGGGCCGCGGGCCCTGCAGCGTCTCCCGGCGAGGCGACCCGATCGGCCGGTGAGCCGGGGGACCGACCGGGCGGCGTGCCAGAATAGGCGGCGGCCCACCCCGAGCGGGCCAACGCGATCAGGAGGACTCTCCGCCCGTGCCCGTTCTCGCGACCTTCTTCTCGGTCCGCCGCGGCCGCGACCCGTTCTTCAAGTTCTACATGAAGACCCTCTTCCCGCGGCAGGCCAGGGAGTACGGCGAGAAGTACGGCATCAAGTTCGTGGGCTGGTACAACGTCGCCCACGGGTGGGACTTCGACAACGTCATCATGCTCGACCTGCCGGACTACGCGACCCTCGACAAGCTCGAGGCCGACGAGGGCATCCGGGCCCTCGGCCACCGGGCCGGCGAATGGATCTTCCAGCGCCATCACTCGATGTTCCTGCGCGAGCGGATGGGCCCGGACCTCGTCGAACACCTCGGGCCCGGCAAGCCGGGCGCCGCCAGGCAGCCCTAGGAGGCCAGGACGATGGACGCCCGCATGGATGCTCAGCGCGCCGCCCTCCTGTCGGACATCGGTCGCGATGCCGCGATCGAGCGCTCGGACTTCCTCGTCCGAGCCGGCCAGCAGCTCGACCGGTTCCTGTCGGCCAACGCCGGCCGGATCCGGGAGCTCGGTGGGCTGACCCTCATCGACGACGATCCCGACTACCTCGCGGTCAACCCCGACGGCACGTTCCGCAGCCGGACACGGGTGTTCGACGAGCGCACCAACGAGTGGCATTCCGAGACGGAGACGATCGAGACCGCAGGCGAGCTCGTGGAGCTCTACAACCCGGCCGACATCCTGCAGGCCTTCTCGGACGCCCAGGACGGCCGGGGCGCGCCCGAAGAGGCCGACGAGGCCGAGACCGACGGCAGCGAGCCCGTGAAGGCCGACCCGTGGTCCGGCGCGGCCGAGCGGTGGGCCGCGGGGCAACCGGACGTGCCCCAGGCCACCGACACCGAGAGCGCCGCCGAAGCGCTGTACGACCTCGCCCTCGACTACCAGGAACGGAGCCAACGCGCGGAATCAGGCCTCCTCGAGGGCTTCGAGCACGCAGCGTCGGACCTGCTCGGTCGTCTCGGGACGCTGACCATCGTCGAGGATGACGACGAGCACCTCACGGTCGGGGTCCAGGGCTTCCGGGGCCGCGTCGTGCCCGAGGGCGAGACACGCTGGCAGGACCTCGCGGGACCCGAGGACATCGTCCGCTACTACGACCCGACCGACGTCTTCGGTGACCTCGCCGAGGCGATCGCCGAGGCCTACCCCGACGTGACCGACGACTCCGACGACGGCGAGCGGCCCTGAGGTCGGCGCTCCGGTGCCGCGCGGCTTCGCCGCCCGAGATCCCAGCGCCCGCGATCCCGGCGCCCGCGACCTGAGCGCCAGTG